>JBDHGR010000043.1:0-18919 GCA_039589815.1 Gemmatimonadota bacterium
TAGTCGACCTCCAGCGTGGATACTGACGGATCTCACTCTTGAGTCCCTCCTTTTCTTTGAAGGCCCGGCTCACTACCGGATCGTCTCCTCAACGAGATAGGCTCTTCCGAACAAAACTGCCCAGCTCCTCGACGGATTCCCGCGCTTCCGGCACCAGCCTGGCCGCCCCTTGGAATACATGCCACATCCCAGGCCACACCTTGAAATCTACCGGCACGCCTCCTTCAGCGGCTCGCTGAGCCAGCCGCTCAGCGTCACTGAGCAGGACCTCGTGATCACCCACTTGAATCCACAGGGGCGGGAGGCCTGCCAGGTCCATCTTGGCGGGCTGGAGAAGGGGAGTTTCTTTGGAGGAACCCCCGACATAGAGTGAGGCCGTGTAATGGGACTGGGACAGGGAGACCAACGGATCCAGCTGAGCCCGGGTCGAAAAAGAGTCACCGTCCAGCTCTATCCAATCCGTGACGGGAGAGAGGAAGAACCCGGAGCTCGGCAGCGGAATCCCATCCTCTTTCAAGGAAAGGAGCGCCTGAAGGGCCAAGCCTCCTCCGGACGACTCCCCACCGATGACGATTTGGGACGGGTCGTGGCCTTGAGCCACTAACCACCCATACGCCGATTTCGTGTCTTCCAGCGCTGCCGGGAAGGGATGTTCGGGAGCAAGTCGGTAGTCCAGCGAAAGGACCCTCACTCCCGCAGCCGCAGAGATTCGAGAAGCCAGCTCACGGTGAATGGCCGGGGAACCCATGATGAATGCGCCGCCGTGGAGGTAGAGGATGGCGTCATCAGACTCCGCCCCCGGGCCGTGAATCCATTCCGCATCAAGACCGTTCACTGAAGTCGATGAGATCCGTGCTCCCCGGAGGGGCCGCTGGCTTCGGGCCAACCACGCATCCAGTTTGCGCAATTCAGTGACGGACCGGCCGGCCCGTTTGAACCTCCGGCCAACAATGTGTTTGAGCAGAAGCCGCGTGAATCGCCCTCTGTACGTCGGCTTTGCCACGTTCTTCCTAACCCTCCCTGCGACGTCAGATTAACCCTCGTCACCCCGCAAGGCGCGGACGAGACCCTCGGATCCGCTTCGCGAGGAGGCCCGGAAGGTCCGGGTCGAGAATGACCTCAGTTTATTGGTAAATGCCCTTATGCGCACTCTGACACCCGTGGTCAGCTGTTCCTCACCTTGTTTCCGAATCCCTCACAGCCTACCGTGCTTGAACTGCATTGAGCCCGTCGAATTCCCTTTCAGGAGGTCCCTCCCGTGAGAACACGAATCACCGTCGGCTTAATCCTACTGGCAGCAGGGATACCGATGTCAGCGGCCGGTCAGGCTCGCACTCCCGATGAGTATATGGCCGTCATCGAGGGGGGGCAGGAATCGCCCGGCGAGAATGCGTTGGGGTCTCTCACGATCGAGGAGCTCCTCGAGCGATTCGGAGTTCCCGGCGTGAGCGTCGCCGTGATAAAGGACTTCGAAATCCATTGGGCCAAGGGATACGGGATAGCAGACGTCGAGACCGGGGCGCCAGTGGATACCGAGACCATGTTCCAGGCGGCATCCATCACCAGGACGGCCTCTTCACCCTCGACGACGACATCAACGACATCCTCCAGTCGTGGACGCTGGACGGAGCAGGATTCACGGACGAAAGACCCGTGACGCCTCGCTCCCTCACGAGCCACACGTCGGGACTCGGAGACGGGTTCGGCTTTCCCGGGTACGATCCTTCCGCCGCGATTCCCACGGTGGTTCAGATCCTCGAAGGACATGAGCTCTCCAATGTGGGGCCGCTCTTTATGGAGCGCCCTCCGATGTCTTTCATGGAGTACTCGGGCGGGGGTGTCACCGTCATGCAACAGGCCCTGAGCGATGCTCGAGGACGCCCCTTTGAAGAGATCCTGCGTGACGATGTCCTGGCCCCCATCGGGATGATGAACAGCTCCTACGAGCAGCCGATCTCCCCAGACAATGATCGCAATGCTGCCCGGGCACACGACGGGGAGGGCCGTTCCAGGGGGGCCAAGTGGCATATATATCCCGAGATGGCCGCGGCAGGCCTGTGGACGACGGCTGGCGACCTGGCGCGTTTCGTGATCGAAGTTCAGAAGTCTTACATCGGGGAATCCAACCGTGTCCTGTCCCGCACCACCGTCCAGGAGATGTTATCACCCGTCGGCGTGGGGCCCTACGCCGTCGGGTTCTCGATTTCCAGAATCGGCGAGGGTTGGTACTTCAGTCATGGAGGCAGCAACTGGGGGTTCCGGTGCACCCTTATGGCGCACAAGGTCAAGGGATACGGGCTGGCCATCATGACAAATGCAGACCAGGGCGGCGCCGTGGCTGGGGAGTTGAGTCGCCGGATTCAGCTAGCCTACGAGTGGGATTCCATAGCCGAGCCCGTTCGTCGTGGCTTCGCCCCGGAGGTCGAGCGAACCGAGGTCGAGGTTGCCGAGGAGATCCTGGAGACCTACGTGGGTGAGTACGAACTATCCGCCGAGCTCTCCATCGTCGTGACCCTGGAGGATGGTTCCTTATTTGGCGAAGCCACCGGGCAGGGGAAGTTCCAACTTTTTGCAGAGTCGGAGACGGAGTTCTTCCTTAAAGTGGTCAATGCGCAGTTGACCTTTACGAAAGACGACTCAGGGACCGTAACGGGGATGGTCTTGCACCAGGGGGGAGCCGATCGACCGTTACGCAAAGTGCGATAGCGGCCTGGGGAAGAGCGGAGACGGTCCAAAGTGAACGTCCTCCCCAGCGTCGTCGTCTTAGGTCTGGCGGCCCTTGCGGCTCTGTTCCTGGTTCTGAATCGTCGGTCGCCGCCAGAAAAGGTGGAGGAGCGAAGGGCCGCTGCCCGTGTGCTCGCACTTTCCGTAGCGGTTCAGGGCATTCATTTCGCGGAAGAAGCGGCAACTGGTTTCCACCAGAGTCTGGGGGGCCTGTTCGGCCTGCCCGCCATGCCGTTTTCCTTTTTCGTCGCCTTCAACCTGATGTGGCTCGGAATCTGGATCGCCTCGGTTCCCGGCTTGCGATCGGCTCGGCCAGCCGCGTTCTTCGCCGCCTGGTTCCTCGCCATCGCTGGGATGTTCAACGGGATCGCTCATCCATTCCTGGCCCTAGCCGCAGGTCGATACTTCCCGGGCTTGGTGTCCTCACCCGTCATCGCCGCCGCAAGTGTTTGGCTCTGGCTCCGACTTCGAGACGCAACCCTACCATCATCCCGTCAGTAAGACCTCAAAAAACCACCTCACCACGATAATGGCCGGCCCCGGCCGTCAGTGATCGCTCGCCTCACTCAGCTTGATTCCGAAAAGCGGGCGAATCCACTTCAATCTTCTGAGGGCATATTCATAAAACAGAAGGCTGGCGCCGAAGGTGCTCGCGAGTAACAGAACCAGTTTCCAGTATGCCGGCAGGGAGAGAGGAAGGAGGAAATAGCAGATGGTGAATTGGATTGGTAAGTGGACGATGTAAGCCGGATAGACGGCTTTACTGAGGTAGGCAAGGCCCCGGGACGGTATGTTCAGGTACAAAGATCCGAAGCCCAGGATGGCCAGCATCCAACTCATGGATTCCAGGCCGGTGAGCCAGTTCAGCTCATCCTGTAACTGGAAGACGAGTAGCCGCACCAGGTAAAGGGAAGACGCCACGAACAGGGCCACCCATCGATTCCTTTCCACGGCGGGCCAAAATACATCCTGGGTAGAAATAAAGAGGAAACCAAGGAAGAAACATATCAGACCCATCAACCAGCCATGGACGTTATCGATATAGACAGCGAAATACTCCGGGTTGGCTAACCACGCTTCAACCATGAGCGGCAGTGCAAAGAGAAAGAGGCCCAAAGGTCGGCGGATGACGGCGGAAAGGAACCGGAAAAAGGCGTTGTTCGGGCTATCCTTCAGGTAGACCATGATCCCTAGCAGCCACACGACGTATAGGAAGATGTTCAACAGGAACCAGAGGTGCCCGAAGTTGGGGAGGTAGTCTGCCTCCCAACCCAGATGCGGTAGTGCTACGGCGAGAAGGGTGCCGAAGACCAAGATGCCGAAGAGATACGGGACTAAAATCCGTATCGTTCGATCCCTGAGTAGTTGCTTCCAGTCCCTGCGTTCCATGGCGAACCGGACACCCATCCCGGAGATCATGAAGAGCAGCGGTATCCGCCAGACGGTGAGCATGGAGATGAAGGGTACCAACTCATCCAGAAGCTCCTCGTTCCGAGGAAATCCGCTCGGGTCAGTCCAGGCCTGAAAGGTCAGCAGAATGTGAAAGAGGATGAGGAGGCCAAGAGCTATGGTCCGGAGCCAGTCGACATCGTGCCGACGCGGGAGGGGAAGGGCAGCGGAGCGGGCCGGGCCTTCGCGACTCGCTTCTGGTTCGTCCTGCATTGTCACTCCCTGGTATACTCTCCGTCAAAAAGTGTACTCCAGGCGATCCCATCGACTGACATCTCCATTCGAGATGTCAGTCTGTCTGGTCGCGACAGATCATACGTCAGGCGAGCGTGCATTCCCGGCCCGCCGTGGGAGAGAGAGAGAACCTCCCCTTCAAAGACGCCCTTGAAAACCTCAGGTCGTGTACCCATGCAATCAAACCAGTGCAGGACGTAGAGCCCGTCTATCTGGTCAAAGGTCATGACCCCGTGCCCTTTGAAGGTCACCACACCCCCGCGTTCTTGTTCATAGTCGGAAATCACTGCAAAACCATCCAGAGCCAGGCGGCCGAGCGTCCGACCCGTTGCAGTCCCCCCGCTGGGATCCCACTGCGAGGGATGCATGGTTTCCTCGCCCCGCCATTGGCCGACCAGCCGTTGGAGCTTTCGATGATGTTCAGTGGGTTTCGGCATTTCCATCGTTTTGTCCTCTGGAGCTGTTTCATCCCGGATGGCCGGGCCTGGGTTTGAGCCTCACGGAGACAGAATGGGGTCGTCAAGCCCCGCGATACCCCAGGCGATACACGTCAGCAGCCACGCCACGGAGAGCACGCCGTGGAAGGTCCGGTTGCTCGAGAAGATGCCGACAATGAACCCTATCGCATACACTCCAAGCAGGGTGAGCTGGATCGGGTCCCAGTCCATACCGAACGCCTGCCGCTCGAGGGCTGCATCTGAGAAGTCGATGACTTGAAACGCAAGACAGACCATGAAAAACCGCGGCCGGTTCGCCTCGAAGTGGATTCTGAAATCGGTCACCTCCGACCCTCGCACCGGGTAGAGCAAACCGCTCATCAGATAGAGTACCACCGAGTAGGCAACCAGGTTGAGGAAGAAGGGCAGCGTCCACACCTGAACCCCCGTAAGGCGGAAATTGAACCACCAGACGAGCATCGTGGTGACGAAGACGTTCGCCGTCCAAACCCCGTGGATCCAGTCCGCGCGTGCTCTGACCCTCGTGTCCAGGAGCAGCGCCACACCGCTAAGCAAATGCACCACGGCCAGGCCCAGGACGACCGAAATGAACACTGTGAGATATTCGTAAGGAGTCATGGTCTGTGAGGAAGAGGGTTCATCGGTGTCACCTGGTTCACTTCTCTCGCTGGTTCTGCAATCTGGACTTGACCAGAGACAAGCTCAGTTTGGCGGTAGAAAGCCTCCAGCGAAACCCGCCACCTGGAGAGATGGTTCCCCCCGGCCGGAGCCGGGCACCAATGAAAACGGCGTTATCGAGAACGGCCGATCGACGACCGCCTACTCCGGCTCCCTCCTTCTTCGGGGCCCACTATCGGAACTCGAGGAGGGCCTTTCCCTGTGCCGTGGTCATGTAGGTTCCGTAGGCCTCCGAAAGATCCAGAAGACGAGCAAGGATAGAGTCCGCCGCAGCGCCGGTTGCGACCTCTGCCAATCCGCGGCGGGTCAGGAAGCCGAGATCGTCGTACGCTGATCGGTAGGTCTCTCCCTCGTCAAGGTCCAGGGGGGTAAACTCTATACCTTCGACGGTTCCGTTCCGGATGGTCAATTCGGCCAGAAGCCCTTCCCATGGGCGGTGTTGGTCCTAATGGCCGAGGACAGGGGTAAAGCCTCGCCTTACAAAGTTACCCAGGACGCGCGCCGGATTATGCAGGAGACCCCGAAGCGGGTTGTCGAAAGTGTATCCGAACCACCAGGGGCACGTATGCTCTTCCATTAGGAGCGCCTTTCGGTATCGGAGCAAGACCCCCTCTCTCTCACTCCTCACCGCGCAATAGCTCCTCAACCTCTTTTTCCGCTTCTAGAACATCCAAAAGGTTCCGAGCCTCGGTCCCCAGTTCCTCAGCAGCAGCTGCATCTCTCTGAACCACCGCTCTGTGGAGCTTCTCTAGAGAGGCCAACAATTCGCCCTCCTTCCCTGAGATGAAGTCGAGGACGTCGGAGAGGGTGCGCTCGGCGGTCCCATTTCGGCCCTCCCAGGCTCCGCTGCGCTGCAACAACTGAATCGTGCGCCGATCCTGGGCGGTCCGGCGAATAGCGTCAAGCAGGTCGATCGCAATCCGCTTGACCGTAGCACCCGGCGAGGGGTGTCCCGACACCCGGCGAGCCATTTCCTCGGCCACTCGAACCTTAGGATCGGGACTGACCCCGCCATCCTCCAGCGCCCGCTGGATCTCGAGGTCATCCCAACGACGCAGAAGTTCGCGGGAATTCCGCGGTCCGCGATTTGGAGGGAAAAAGAAAACGACCACGAGCGTGACGAGGAATATGAGCCACCATTGGAGCGGGATGAAGACGTCGAACAGGATCAAGGCCACCCAATAGGCAATGTTCCCGACGACTCCGGTGCCGGCCAGGCGAAATCCCCATCTACGCAGAGCTCTCTCAGCCTCTTCCACTGCGACGGGTTTTTCGGGAGGTGTGTCGGTTCGGGTCAGGACCAGGTCCTTTTCGCCTTTCGACATCTCTTCCTCGTTCCGTTTTGGTGCGTGACGGGCCATTCGGGTCCCGGCAGGGGCCGGGGGCTCATTGGAGTTGGAATCTCTTCAAACCTCACTCGGCTTTGATCTTTAACCCTCGGAAGTGTCATGTACCAGCTTCCCCTGGAAGAGCGTCATCTCGCACTTCATGTCCTGGATGCCCGCCAGATCGACCGAGTAGAGGTCTCGGTCCCACACGGCCAGATCCGCGTACTTGCCCACCTCGATGGAGCCGACCTTGTCTTCCATGAACATCTGGTGTGCTGCCCAGGCGGTGAACGACTTGAGAGCGGTGTGGACATCGACGGATTCGGCCCTCCCATACGGATCGGTACCGTAAACCCCCAAGAGGGTCTCCCGAGCGATGGAAGCCCAAATCCCGTTCCGGGCCGGGAAGGGGGTAACAGGGTAGTCAGACCCCCCCGCCCAGCGGATCCCCTTCTCCTGGTAGGTCCGGAAGGGGTTCAACCGGAGAGCCCGGTCGGGACCGAAGTTCCCGGCGTAGGTATCCCCGATCCACCACGTGAAGTTGGCCTGGGGTTCTGGATATGCTGCATCGAAGTCCCGTTGCATCTCGGCCATCCGGTCAAGGGCGTGATCTGTGGGTATGTTCGCGTGGATGATCCCGTGCCGCAGGCCCGCGGTTGGGGTAGCCTCGAGGGCCATCCAATAGCTGTCCACAACCCAGTCGATGGCCCGATCGCCAATGGCGTGAACGCTTACATGGATGCCTGCATCGTGGTACATCCGGACCTGTTCTCGGAGCATCTCCGGATCTACCACCGGATACCCATAGTTCCCCTCGTCCACGTCCCGATAATCTTTGTTCCACTCATCATAGAGCCAGGCCGTCCGAGCTCCACCGCTCCCATCCAGATACAGTTTGACTCCGCCACGGATCAGCTGGTCGTCGCCGGTCGAGACGTATGGCTTGGTGGAAGCCCCAATGCGTTCGATGGTCTCGGCAGTGGAATTAAGAGACCGCCCGCCACTCCACAGGCCGACTACTCTGAGATTCAGTTCTCCCTCAGCACGGATCCCCTCATAGGCTTCCCAGGCTGAGGAGGAGACTCCCAGGTCTTTTACGCCGGTCATGCACTCCTGGTTGAAGGCTCGAGCGAGCGCTCGAATCCCCTCTCTGACCTGCTCATCACTGAATCCAGGGATCATCCTACTCACCAACCCCTGCGCCGACTCCTTCAAGACCCCGGTGGGTGCTCCGCCGGGGGCTCGGTCGATCGTGCCCCCGGGAGGATCGGCTGTATCTGAAGTAATGTCTGCCATCTGTAGTGCTAGGCTGTTTGCCACACCGTAATGGCCCATGGTGTGGGTGAGCCACACTGGGTTTTCCGGCGCCACGGCGTCCAGATCCGACGCATACACGTACCGGAGCTCCTCCAACTTGCCCTCGTCCCATCCCCGTCCCTGGACCCACATCCCCGGCTCGAGGTCGGCAACCTGTTTCGCTACCGCGTCAACCACCTCCTGGATGGTCGTGACATTCGGGTAGCTCAGGTCCAAGACGTAGAGCCGATCAGCCCCGGAAGACCAGAAATGCGCGTGAGCGTCCAGAAGCCCGGGTGTTACGGTACGCCCATGCAAGTCAATGCGGGTGGTCTCGGGACCGATATAGGCTTCCACCTCCTGGCTCGAACCCACGCTGGCAATCTTCCCGTCCCGGACGGCCAGAGCCTGTGCCACCCGGTCCTGGGGATCCACCGTGATCACGTTGCCCCCTAGCAGGACCAGGTCGGCTGGGGCCGACCTGTCAGCCGGTGATGACTCGGTGCAGGCACCTGCGACCACCAGGAGCAAGCTGGAAAGGAGAACCGAGCACGAGGAAGAAAAAACCGCGGCGGCGTTCGGGAATGAGCTAGGTTGATCCATCTATTGGCTCCAGTACGAGGAGGTAAACGGCCCCACCCTCCCAAACCTGCCCCTAGAAGGGATGGCCATCTCACCGCCACCGTGGTGGGAACAGAAGGTGCTAATGGTCGGACTTCACGGGCAGGTGCACAAGGAATAGCCAAACCGAAATCGGTTAGGAGCGGTTCCTCGGACATGGTTGAAGTGACGATCCGGCTTCTCCGTAGTATTGTTAACCTTATTAAGCTCATGCTAAAGGGAAGCCATGACCCCGGCCAGCACGGCACAACTCTGTAGCACAATGCTTCTGGTCTTCACGATGCTCGGGCCGGCATTCGGCAGCGCCCAGCACCTCCCCCCTGATGAGGACATCGGGCTCATGCTCCGGTACCTCGTCGAAGACGGAAAAGCCGAGGGTATTGTGGTCGGGCTCTTGGAGGCCGACGGCTCCACACGTGTGGTCAGTTATGGGAACGCCGGCCCGGACGCCCGGCCCCTGGGGCCGCGTTCAGTGTTCCAGATAGGGTCCATCACTAAGACCTTCACTGCCACCCTCCTCGCCGACATGGTGGCCCGAGGTGAAGTCGCCCTAGAGGAACCGGTATCAAAATACCTCCCTGAAGAAGTGACGGTGCCTTCAAAATACGGTCGGGAGATCACGCTCCTGGACCTGGCGACACACAGGGCGGGGCTCCCGCGCAACTACACTCCGAGCGACCCTGAGGACCCTACCCCCCTGCAGACGATGAACGGATTCCTGTCCAGCCACGAGCTGCGCCGGATACCCGGGACCGAGTTCGAATACTCCAACCTCGGCTTCCAGCTCTTGGGGCAAGCCCTCGCCCGGGCCGCGGGCATGACCTTCGCCGAGCTCAACCGTAGACGGCTTCTCGAACCACTCGGCATGACCATATCTGGTTACGCGCTAGAGGGTGATCGAGCAGATTGGATGACCCAGGGCCACCGGAACGGCCAGATCGTGCCGTCAGGGATGTTAGTGGAGACCCATCCCTATCAAGCCTCCGGAGCACTCCACTCCAACGTGGAAGAGATGCTCACCTACCTGAAAGCCAACGTTGGCCCTCCTGAGACGGATCTGGAAAGGGCGATGCGGATGGCCCACGAAGCTCGGGCAGCCTGGGGGGAGGGGAGCGCCCGAGTCGGGCTCGCCTGGAAAAGCGACACAGTCCAGGGACGGCTCATCGTCGAACACAGAGGAAATACCGGGGGGTTCAGTTCCCTGATCGCGTTCGATCCCGAGAGACGGGTCGGGATCGTCCTGCTGACCAATACGTTCGGCTACTCTGACAACACTCCCGTCGAGCTCTTGGCTTATGGTCCGCGGCCTGCGATCGCCGGGGTCCGACTGAGCCCCGAAACGTTGGTCTCACTGGCAGGCGAGTACTTGGATCCGTCGGGCTCTTCCCTCTATGTCAGAAGGGAGGACGAAGGATACTTGACCGTCCAGAGCCCAGGGAGGGCCAGGGCACGCATCTTCGCAGAATCTGATACCTCCTTTACCCTGGATCGGGGATCGGACAGGCTCATCTTCAACAAAGATGAGTCTGGTGAGGTTCTGGGCGTTCGTATGGAGCCGAGCCGGTCGGGGGAAACCGCTCGCAAAGTGGGAAACGACAGTCCGCCCCCGCGGGCCGTTGCTGCAGGTAACGAATGGCACCGGATAGGAATCGAATGGCAAGGAATCTTCTCGGTTCTCCTTGGTGGAATGGTCCTCTTGACCATGTTGACCCTGGGGGCAGAGCTACGACGGGTGGTCAGGATGAAGAGTAGAAGGGGATCCTAGTCGGATCTCAGGTTCCCTCTGGATACTGAACCCTTTGAAGGGAGATACGGCGATGGGATTGATCTGGGAGGAGATGGGGTTCTTTCGGTGGCCAATATCACTCTGTTTCGTGGTTTTGGTTGCTCTAGGGCTCTGGTCGGCACTAAAACTCTATCGCCCCGGGGCCTCACCGGAACTGAGAACCAAGGCATGGCTCGACGGCGTTCTGGTCTGGGGTTTCCTAGCCTTCCTTTTCGGAATCCTGGGCGCGGTGATCGGAATCATTATCACCTTCCAGGACATCGAAGCCGCGGGAGCGGTCAGGCCCACCGTCATCGCACCAGGGATCAAGACGGTGCTGCTCAGTTCGGGTTTTGGGACGATGGCCCTTGGGTTCGCCGTATTCTGCTGGTTCATCCTCCAACTTCGCTGGCGGTTGCTGCAGGCTGACGCGGCGGAGGCTCTCGAGTAAGGATCGACGGAACTGAGAGTACGGCTGCACCGGCGAACAGGAGGAGCACCCACCGGACCGGTTCCCCGTACCGGGGCATATAGGCCACCACGTAGTAAATGAGTGGGTATGTGGCCAGTGGGATGAGGAGGACTGCTCGCTGTGGAGCGTCCATGGCGGGAAGCACCTGCCAAGCCCCAAACAGCGCCAAAAGTGTGAGTATGAGGTAGGGCGCAGCGGTGGAGAGTCGGTGCAGGGGTCCGGCCCAGAAATAGAGGATGCGCGTAAGGGTCAGCTCGAGGAATTGTCCGGGATTGTCCAGGATCCAATCGAACGCCTCCTTTTGCTTCTCCAGCATGTAAGGCCCCTCCCCCAACTCCAGAACCCGGTTCGCCTCGGCTTGATCGGTTCGGGGGTGCCGGAAGGATCCCCGGGCGGACGAGACGTCGATGTCCGCATGGGCCCCTTCATGATTACCGACGTAGAGTTCGAGCCCCAGGTTGCTGCGGATGAAGAATAGCTGGTGGAAGGTGGTGTAGTTCCGAAGCCCCCATGGCATGCAGGCCAGGAAGATCCCCAAGGCCATGAGGCCGGAAAGGCGCCACTTCTTCTCCGACCGGCACCACCACAGCTCGAAAACCATGTACCCCATGACCACGGGAAGGAAGACAGGCTGGAGATGGAAGGCCACCCCGAGGGCCAGGCCCAACAGTAAGGAGCTCCTGTAGCTTCCTCCCGGACCAGAGATGTTCCTCCACCGGAAGAGGAAGGCCATGGCCAGCAGAGCCAGAACCAGGGCTGAGTAGGATTCCAGCTCCGAAGGAAAGGTCAGGTAGAACGCACCTGCTAGTCCCCCGATGATCCCCGCCTTCCTGCCTACGCCGAGAGTCGCCCCCATCCGTGGCATGAGTGCCCAGAGGGTGCTGTAAACCACCATCACCAGGAGCCAACGGGCAAGGCCTCCAACGAAGCCCACGCCCAGGAGGCGATAGATGAGGCCCATCGCCGCCACATTGAGAGGTGGCATATGGGCAGTGGGCCCCGTAGGCAGGAGATAGGGATCGGCGAATTCACCTCTTGTCGCCAGGGAGATGGATACGGCCCCGGTCTCCCAGTTCGGATTGGGTGGAATGGTGTCCTGAGGGATGAAGAACAAAACCCCCACCCGGAGGAAAAGGCTCAAAGCAAAGAGGAACAGGAACGTTCGCATCCACTAATCTCAGCTGATCCAGATCCGATCACATTCGGCGACCAGTCATCCGTTCACTCTCTTCCATGATGAACCTCAGGAACTCCAGGGTGGCTTCGAAATCGGCGGTGTCGGCAGGCTCGCGGACTGAGACGGAGGGATTCGGGCGACAATCCCAAGCCCGATCAATGAGGCCTGTCCAGGCCGGATCCAGATTGGCCTTTGCCCAAACAGCCCCGGCACGCTTCGACCCGGGGCGCCCCTGGATCAAGTCATGAAGCATCCGGCAGTAGTCCAAGACAATGAACCCCTGATAAAAACGATTCCGATACCGAGCCGGCTCATCGAGAATCTCTCGGCCCCAATCACGGATCGTCGAGCGGATTTCCTCACGTAAAATGGTGGTCGGAATCGAGTCGACCATCGTCCCACCATCCGGGCCTGCGATGGTGGTGCCCTGGTTCCGGATGATCCAGCGGACCAAAACCGTGTTGCAGTGGTCTGAACGAATCAACGAGCGGCTGCCGTGATCAAGATACCAGAGTGGCTCGCCACGTTGGCGGTAGTCTCGGAGGACCGCAACGGGGAAGTATGATCCCTCTAGATGTTGAGCCCAGGCGGAGTCGAGTTCGTAAATCCGCCCGTGCACGGCCTGCAGGGCGTTGACCTCACCATCGGTCAGTTCGTTTCGGATGGCGATGACAAGATCGACATCGCTGAAGCGGTCAAAGTCGCCGACAGCGAAGGAGCCCTGGAGCCAAGCGCCAACGAAGTTGTCCTCCAACGGGATTCGGACGGCCGACACGAGTTCTCTCAGAACTGAGTTGAGTTCAGTATACGGTGTCGGGTGACTCATTTTCCTCGGGGTTTACCTCCCGGTTTTACCGTTCACCGGCTTTTCTCGTAACGGGCCAACCGGTTCCGTTCCGGAGCCGGCAAACAACCCTTCCTGAGGGAAAGCCATCGCGGGTGGGAGCGCCTTCCGAAACCTTCACCCAACCTGGTTCGTCAGGATTCGTCCTCAGCCATCCCTTGGGGACTATTGATCGCATAGTTGATGACCGGGCCAATGAAAGGCATCAATAACAACCAATGGAGCTGGGTACATTTCACGCTGTCACGGAACGTATCGATCCCGATCACCATACTGTCATGCCCCTCATCGGGTTGGGCCCGGTAGGTGCCGACCAAGCGGTCCCATATAGACAGGTTGAAGCCAAAATTACTGTTGGTCTCGTGGGTAAGGTGTGAATGATGCACTCGGTGCATGTCCGGGGTGACGACCAACAGTCGCACGAGGCGATCGATTGCCAGTGGTATACGGACATTGCTGTGATTGAACATGGAAGTGGCGTTTAGAACACCCTCGAAAACCACCACGGCGACCAAAGGCGGTCCAAGCAGGATGATCGCAGTAAACTTGATCAGCATCGAAAGCAGGATCTCGATGGTATGGAACCGGGACCCGGTCGTTACATCAAAGTCCATGTCTGCATGGTGTACCCTGTGGATTCGCCAGAACACGGGCACCGCATGGAACATGACATGCTGCAAAAAGATCACCCCATCCAGCATAACCACAGAGAGCACAACCGCCATCCACAACGGCATGTCAACCTGGTTGAACACTCCCCATTGCTGTCCGACGGCATGGGCGGCAACGCCAACAGCAGCAGTCGGGAAGATGACGCGCAACACGATGGTATTCACCACCACCAGGGTAATGTTATTCAGCCAGCGTTCCGGCTTTGACTGTGTCAATTTCCGGCGCGGTGCCAGCAACTCCCAGATCGCCATCAGCAAGAAGACACCAAAGAAAAACCCGAGTCTGATCGCTACCTCGTTATCAGTGATGAGATCTTCCATGACCGTGTCGGTTACCGTTTTTGGGTGACTCTCCGCCACCAGCCCCGAACGGGGACCGGGCATGACAATCCCCGCCATTCCCAAAGGTAGGAGAAGAACGAGTCCGCCTCATTGCGGTCGTGCGTCAGGTCCTGAGCCAGGTAGACAGTGGCCATCCCACCGACACCGAGCCCACGATCAGTCAGGTAGCGTTCGGCCATTGCTTTCGTGAGACGTTTCTGATCTGCCATCGAGGAGTTCCCGGCAAGAGAAGACCACCCGGCTAAAAACCTCAGTCAGAGAAGAGAATAATGATGATGCGCTTCGGCAAAGGGCAAGAAATGGAGGTCAGGGGAGGAGGGAGTGCAGCGGACCAATTCTCCTCAGCCGGAGGCGGGCAACGGTGTGGTCGTTCCTTCCCATCGAACGGTGTGAGACCTAAGTCCGAGTAGCGGTCGAGCCGAGGCTCGGCTACATCTTTTCGTTGATCGGTGTGAGCGCGCTCCGGGGCCCGACCGGAAGCCGGCCGTAAACATCGGGTGATGATGCCAAACAGGAGAATTCCCTCATGAACAGGTATAGACCACCCCGGTTCTCCACTCCCTACCTGTTATTCCTGTCGTCGCTCGTCGCCTGCTCCGATGTTCCCCAATGGACTGGATCAGTCGAAATCCGGGACGGCGTCGAGGTCATCTCAAACCCTGGGGATCCCCTTCTCGATGAGGCCCAGCCCTTTGTGTCTGACCTATGGGATGTCCAAGGATCCGACTGGGTGAACCCCTCCCGCGTTCATGTGCGGGCGGGGCGGGTCACGGTGGTCGATCCTCAAGCCAATCAGGTGCACGTAGTTTCTGCGTCGGGGGAAACCCAGGCATCCTTTGGACGGCCGGGAGGCGGCCCAGGAGAGTTTCTTCGGTTGCTCGATGCGTTCAGCGATGGCGATCGTCTTGTAGTCCTCGACGGAGGAAAGGGCAGCATCGAGTACCTGGACATGGATGGCAACTACCTGTCTTCATTGCACATCGAGGGGCAGGCATGGGGTGGATTCCCACTCGAAGATGGCGCGTTGCTCGTCAAGGGCGAGTTCCTCTCCGACCCCACGGCGGAGACTCTGGGAGACTGGGTCAGAGTCAGGGAAGGAAGTGAGCCAAGCTCCTTCACGTCTCAAACCCTCGACCCGCTTCCGGAGGAACAGGGAGTCCAATGCTCCGATCTCTCATCATGGGCGGGAGGGGCCGCTCGTCTCCGGTTTACGATGCCTCAGATCCAGGTCTTCGACCAGGTTGGTGGCCTCTTGATGGAGAGCAGGATTGACCTCCCTGTTGAAATGGTCTCGGATTCTGAACGAGAGTCCGCCCTCGCCGACCTGGAACAGACCATGGTGGCGAGCGGATACCCCCCTGAATTCGTGGAGCAGAACCTCATCGTCACGGAGGAGAGATGGCGCGTGAAGTGCCGATTCGGACCACTGCGCCTCGACGTTTCCGGCCGGTTTGCAGCATTTCTCGAGCAAAACCCAGATGAGTTCGGATCAGGAAACGCCACCCTCCACTTCCTTTCCCAGGACGGGGTTTATCTGGCCGAAGTGGCTTTCCCAACCGCCTGGAGGGATTTCACCATGGACGACGGGGTGGTCTACGCGCTGACCCGAGATCCCACTACGGATCTCATTAGCCTCAGGGCATACCGTTTGGATCTCCCAGCCTCTCTTTTCATGGATGCTGCCAGGGTGTTGGAAGAGGCTCGGCAGCGTGAAATCGGAGACCGGAATTTGCAGGGGGAGTAGGATATCGGACTGTGGCGGATGATAAAGATCCATTCCTTCCCTGCCGGAACAGAGCGCCGGCCTGACCGCCTCTATCCCGCTGCCACCGCACCGCGAGGTCCCGGAGAGCTGGGCCCGTGGTGTTCTGTGTACTGCCCAACACGTTAAGAGCGAAAACGATAGCGGAGGACCCGAACGGGGCCCGGGCGTTACTTGACGTCAGCAAATATCCGACCGGCTCCGTCATCAGTTCAGGCCTTCGGTTCGGGACTGTT
This sequence comes from Gemmatimonadota bacterium, assembly GCA_039589815.1. Classification (GTDB taxonomy): domain Bacteria; phylum Gemmatimonadota; class Gemmatimonadetes; order Longimicrobiales; family Gaopeijiaceae; genus JABDNZ01. The sequence continues at coordinate 16,058 of JBDHGR010000043.1, forward strand.
TTTTTCCGGGTTTCGGAGCTGAGTCGGGTCCTCAGGTTGTTGGAGTTCTCGAAAGAAGCTGACCTCCTCTTCGAGTCGCTCAAGTCGGGCTTCAAGCTGTTGGTGGTCCCCTCTCAACTCGTCGATGCGCGGATCGTCGGAGCACCGTGAGGACGATGAGGATTAACCACAACTCCATGGGCTTCTCCTGGCGATCGTTGGTGGTCTTGAGAGCAAGGGTCTTGAAGCTCGCGTTCGCCGTTGCCTACGTCCACTAACAAACCATTCGGCTCCCGGCGGAGCGGCCGGATGGCTGTGCTTATTCTTTACGCTCACAGCGGCGCAGGTCCCCGAAGGGGCTGGACCCGTGGTTTTCACAGGATACCCCCATGAGAAACCAGAGCGAAAGCGAGGGCTGAGGGCCGGAGCGGGAGCCGGGCGTGACTGGATAGAACGGACCCCATCCGTCGAATTCACTTCTTCCCCCGCCAAATCCACTCCTCAATCCCTCTGAATCCCCGTAGGCAACTCATGGGAATAGGGCGTATAACAACCAAACGCCGATTCCCATGGCGAGGAGGGCCCACCCACGGAGGAACCCGGGTCCCTTTGCCGACACCCATTCGAGAAGCCTTCGGACCCGGTCAACGCCAATGAGAGGTAACGTGACTCCCCTGATGATTACGATGACGCCGACGATGCCGATGAGTTCGGGAGCTCTAGAGGTGGGAGCCGAGAAGATCAAAGCTATGCCCAGGACGACGCGAAGGACACCAAGGATGATGAGACCTCTGATCTTCTCCGTCTTTCGCAAAACGCCGAGGAGTCGAGGAGGGGAAACGACCCCCACCGCCGCCACTGCGGTGATGAACAGACAGAGGATGAGAGCTATGAGCGTCATGTGATTGTCCCTGAATGCGGCCCAACTCTCTCGAATACTGATTGCCGGCTCTTCATGAAACGAACCAGCGGTTGGCCTCGCCGCGGTGGTGCGGCACAGTGGACGTGTCGCAGGTCCGCGCCACCACACTCCCCAAGACCCGGAGGAGTAAAGCGATTGGTGCCGGTCCTCGCTCTCAACCCCAAGGTGGGAAACGCTTGTGTGGAAGTGCCGCTGCAGGGGCGCCGTCCCGGTCCATGTTCGGTGTCCTCCTTCGGTAAACGGCTTCAGCGAAAAGACGTTCCACGTCATCCGTGCTGACAAAGTCGCGAACCAAGACTTCACCATCTGATTGGACCACATATTCCGTTCGGCCCACTTCTGCCTCAGCTGTCCATTTGGTGATGACGCTGGAGTCTGTCACAGCGACGTCCAGAGTGAGTCGTTGAGGCCGATTATCTATCCAAACCCCCAGGCCCGAGGGGCCTTCGACATAGTAGGTGGCCTGTGAAGAAAGGACCGGAGTGTCGTCCGCACCCTCCGTGACCCAGGAATTGCTGAAGCCTAGCCGCACAAAGCCTTTTCCTACAACCTCCCAGTGCATCTGGAAGTGCGCTGGGCGGCCAAGAAGAGTCCCGGAGCCATCCCAGGTGCCCTGAAGCGTCGAAAAGACCGCGGGGACACCCGGGGGGAGATCCTCCTGAGCTGCCAACGCCGGATTCAGAATGCCCAACCAAAGGAAAACCATACCGGTCCCGCGCAGAGGAGGCCTCAGTCCAACTCTCTGCAAAAAAAATCCGTCGGTTCTCCGTACTCTGCTAATCACATACCATCTCCCTCGAGAGGATTGCGGTGCTCGACGGTCCATTGTGCCGGAAGTCATGGAAATAGCACCCGGGCCCGGTTCAGTGTCAAGAATCAGCATGGTTGAAAGGCGTTGGAACGATGTCGTCCACCGATTCGTCGGGTAACGAACCATTCGGTTCCCGGCCGGAGCCGGGCGCCTGTCTGCCCGCCTCTTTCCGAGGGTCGCCGCCCGGCGAGGGCCCGGAGGGCCGGGCCGAGGTTCGGGATCAAGCTAGAGGCTCATGCGCGGAAGCGCACTTGCAGGCCGGGGCGGGAATCGGGCGGTACCGGGAACGCCGACCAGGAAGATGTTGGACCTCAAAGACACCCCTTTAATCAGATGAGTAACCTTGCGAAGATGATTATACTATGGTATGATCATAGTATGAAAACAGCAATTTCTATCCCTGACGATGTATTTGAGTCTGCCGACGAATTGGCGGAACAGATGGGTGTGACCCGGAGCCACCTCTATGCCACGGCTGTGGCGGAGTATGTGGCAAAACACCGGGCCAGTGATGTCACCTCGACACTCGATGAGGTTTATTCCGAGGAACCCAGCGGAATCGGGAGGGCGTTGAGGACTGCCCAGGCCCGAAGCGTGGGATCCTCCGGATGGTGATCGAACGCCGGCAGGTGTGGTGGGCGGATCTTGAGGAACCCCGGGGATCTGAACCTGGTTTTCGGCGTCCGGTTCTCATCGTCCAAGCAGATTCCTTCAACCGAAGCCGTCTTCGGACAATTCTGGCCATTGTTCTAAGCTCCAACCTCCGGTTGCTGAATGCGCCCGGGAACGTCCTCTTGCCGTCAAAGGTTACTGGTCTGCCCAAGGACTCCACGGCCGTCGTGACGCAGGTGGTCACCCTGGACCAGGATTACCTCTCCGAGTGCGTCGGCAAGATCCCGCCGCGCTTGATGGCCCAGGTGGATGGGGGCTTGAAACTCGCACTCGATCTCTAGCCAGGTCCCCTCCCATCCAATCCTTTGCTCCCCGGCGTTGCCGGTAACGAACCATTCGGTCCCCGGCCGGAGCCGGGCGCCCGCCTGGTCGCCCCTATCCTGCGGTTACCGCCCGGCGAGGTCCCGGAGGGCCGGGCCTGTGGTGTTCAGGATACTGCCTCACAAGTTCAGAGCAAAAGCGGAACCTGAGGGCCCGA
>JBDHGR010000044.1:0-15637 GCA_039589815.1 Gemmatimonadota bacterium
CAATGTTGGCACCTACCGTGGCACCCCAGAAGCTCAACTGTTCAAACACCAGGCTGTATCCCGTGAACCCCGTCATGAGGGTACAGAGGAGCAGGCACATCCCCACGAACCAGTTGATCTCCCTGGGACGGCGATACGCCCCCGTAAAGAACACCCTTATCTGATGCAGGACCACCGCGGCGATCATGAGGGTGGCCGCCCATTTATGCAGGCTCCGGATGAACCACCCGAAGGCCACCTCATTGGTGATGTGCTCGACGGAAGCGTAGGCGGTGGACGGGGAGGCTTCGTAGTAGAAGGCCAGCAGGATCCCGGTGAAGATCTGTACGATGAAGAGATAGGCTGGTGTGCCTCCCAACGCGAACCACCAGCGCTTCAGGTGGTAGGGGACCGGCTCGTTGGTGAGCTCCCGGAAGTTTTTCCCCGAGATCGGGAGCCTTTCACCCACCCAGTTCAGGACGACGCTCACGGGCTAAACCCTCCTGGGCTTTTCTGCAGGGGGGCAGGAGCCTCGGGGAGGTATAGGGCCCAGGCATGGGTCGTGACCCGGGCCTTCCGGATCCTGGCTGTCGGCCAGGACTTTGCCTGTGGCCTCGGTACCGTCGGCCAGACGAGCGGTGGGAACGGCGATGTGAAGGAGGCCGCCCTCCACCTTCAAGGGATATTGGGCCAGACTCTGCCCAGCATCGCCCGGGGGTCCGCTAATACCCTTGCCGGATGGGTCGAAAACACCGTTGTGGCAAGGGCAGAAGAAGCGGTCGTCCTGGGCTTCCCACCGCACCTGACAGCCCAGGTGGGGACAGGTGCTGGAGAGAGCGACGAAATCTCCGTCTCCTCCCTCACGGCCCTGCCTGGCGATGTTGATCGTTTCTCCGGAGGGGCCTTGGTAGAGGAGAGACTCGCCGACCTCCAAGGCGTCGGCCTGGGCAACGTACTGCCAGGCTAGCTCATCCGGGCGCGCCGGGTAGAGATAGCGGAGGGCGATGGCGCCTAGCCCTCCGTATCCCCCGATGAGGCCGGCGGCCATGGCTCCCTTCGAGGCCTGCCCCAGGAAAGATCTCCGATCGGCACCGCCCTCGCCTCCTGCTCTCTTCTTTTCTGCCATTCTGGCTCCGGTCACCTTCTCGGGCTCAAAAGCCGGCGTTCAGTATCAGATAAAGCCGATGTGCGTTTCTGGAGAGCCGCTCCAGCTCTTTGATGCCGTCCTTGGCCTGGACGTATGAGTATCCGCTCATGACGGTCAGGGCACCGGAAAGCTGGTGACTGAGGGTCAGGTCCAGCTCATTGGCCAGTGACCGGGTGGAGATGTCCCCTTCCTTCCCAGACTGGAGGTTGTGCAGGTCCGTTCGCAGACCGGTTCTCGGTGACAGGGTAAAGGCAAATTCCGCCGCAGCGTCCTTCAACCCCAACCCTCCTGTGTGAGCGGGAATATTCAGGAACAGGTCGTACAAACCGAAAAAGGCGTGATTGGCGGCGAATAGGGTATTGAATACGCCGATTCCATCGTCGGTCAGCTCTACCAACCCCTGATGGAGATCGAGATTGTCTGCCCGGTAGTCTGAGAAAGTGTTCTCTTCTTCGCAAAAAAGGCGAGTATCCTGGACCTGGACGAGAACCCGATCGTTTCCTTCCAGGCGAGCATCCAGCGCAGGTCTCACCCTCATGGAGGTGAAGCTGTTCCGATCCTCATTCCCCGGTTCCCGGCTCTCGAAGCGGGGTCGGACTTGCCCTCCGAAAGTCACCTGTGGGGGTTCCTGGGCCAGAAGCATGGGGGGAAGGGAAAACAGTGGGAGGAGGGCAGAGAAGACCAGAGCACTCCGCTGAATAGACATTCCCAAAGGGTCTCCGATTGGGGACGGGGTTCCACCGATCCGTCTTTTGTGGCCGGTCGTTCAGAATGCGTCATCTGGCCGTGAGAAGACAGGCCGGCCCGGCGTCCGATTCCAGCAATCTGGGCAAACGATCTGAGGCCGTCTGTGGCATTTGTCACAATTCGAGGGGATTACCTGAGAGGTCCCCACCTTCACTCCCCTTGCGCCGGGCCCCCCAAGGGCCACTCTCCGATCCTTTGACCCCTCCTAGATTCAATAGACTCGGATCGGAGTAGGCTCGATGACTTGGCGAGCCTGTCCATAGAGGATGTCGAGTTCAATCCTCCGGGCCAGGGGCCGGTGACTGGCCGGCCACAGATTCGAGCTTGGATGGAGGGGCTCCCTCCGGCAAGTGAGTTTGAACTCGTCAGCGACAATCTGGGCGGGTGCGAAGACATGGCATTCGCACGAGGTCACTTTCGCATGGTTTTGACCGCGGGACCGGGAGAAGGCCCTGTCGAGGAATGGGGGAGTACCTGGAAGTGAGGAAGAAGCGGGAAGACGTCCCGTGGCCGATGTCCATCGATATCTTCAGCGCAAATGCCTGAGGTCCCCGGGCCCTGAAAGTGGGCTTCTCCGAGGAGGAAAAGTCGGGCCGAACGGTTTCCACGAAGGGCCGGGCGGCTCCGTGGGGAGTCGTCCTCCTTCAAACCCCCATCAGCTTCAGCTGGTTGAGACGCTCTTGAAGCCCGGGCCTTCCCCCCACCTCCTTCATCCGTATCAGGATAGGTTCGGGAAGGAATTGCCGATCCGTGCACTCGATGATGGCAGCCGCCTCCTGCAGCTCCTTCTCCAGGCCCTCAGTGGAGGGCATGAATTGTTCTACAACAAGGGCCAACGCTTCCGCGGTAACGTGGTCCGCCCCCCCCAGGAGGGAGCGGCGCCAGGCCCGCCCCACCAGCCCTTCCACATCGGCACCGGATAACGTGCCGCGGTGGGGGATGGATGGGATATCCTCAAGATTCAACGTGGTCCTCATCTTCTTCGCTAGAACGACGAACAGATCCCGGATTTCCTCTTCTTCGAAGGGGTAAAAGAGCGGGATGTGCACCTCCGCCCGGCCTTGCCGTTTGATGTCGATGGGAAGTAGGTCCGGGCGGGCCGTGATGAGCATCCAGAGGATCCGCCCTCGATAGCGGGTATCTCCCATTTGGTTGGCGATCATCCCGAACACGCGACTGGACGTCCCTGAATCACCTACTTCGTCCCGGTCGCCAAGGGCCGCATCGGCTTCGTCTACGATCACCATCACGGGCCCCATTGCGCGGAGCACCGACAGGACCCGTTCCAGGTTGCCTTCCGTCTCTCCCACGTATTTCGACCGGAAGTTTTTGAGCACCACGGCGGGAATTCCGATCTCACCAGCCATGCACTGGGCCAGAAAGGACTTCCCCGTTCCGACCGGGCCGCAGAGGAGGTAGCCCATTGGGAGGCTCTCCAACCGACCCAGTTTGAGGAGCTCGGCGTCCTCGCGGAGCCGGACCTTGGCCGCATCGTGTCCCACCACCGTATCCAGAGTCCATTCGGGCTCGACGAACTCCAAAAGACCCTGCCCTTGTTTTTCGATCAGATCCTTCTTCAGCCCCTGGAAGACCTCCGCGTCGAGGCGAGTGCCCCTTTGGCGAGCGGAGCGGAGGAGGACACCCAGATCCGTGCAGGAAATCCCGGCGGTAAGGCGGGCAAGCTCATGGGATCCGTAGTCCGAAAAGTCCTCCAATTCCCGTTCGTTCACGCCGGTGGTGATATAACGCTCCCGGGCCTTCTCGTCCGGCATGGGCACCTCCAGGGGCGCCACATGGGGACTCCCGGCCAACCTTTCGCTGAAATGCATCCGGCTTTCGTCGATGAGCACGAAGGCCAAATTGAGGTTTTTCACGTGAGGACTCTGCGCCCAGTTGAGGAGGGTCACCAACATTTGGGCGTAGGAGAAGCTCAGTCGCCCCGGCTCTGCGGACGGGAAGAGATACGAGGCGTGCTCCACGATGACCGCGGTTCTGGGGCGTTGTTCCGCTGGGGCCATAACGGTGTTTCGAACAAACCTGTCCAGCGCCCTGAAGACGGCGGCCGGGTCGTTTGCCAGTTCCCCGAGGCCGGGAACGTGCTCGTGGGCCCTTGGCACCATGTCTGTCAGGCGGTCCTGATTCGAACCGGCGTACGCCCGGAGCCCCAACCCGAGATTGTAGTTCAACACCAGATCCCACCGGCCGAAAAGGTTCTCGGCGAGGAACCGCTTCAAAGATCCGTAAGCAGGAGCTTCGCTATCGTCCAAGGGAACAACGTCCAGAACGTTCCCGGTGAGTAGAAACACAGAGGTCGCCCCGGAGAAGTAGAGGTCGCCCAACCGACGGGTCCAAGCCGGGAACCAGGCCGGGAGTTGTAGGCCCGGATCCGGGCCTTTGGGACGGTCCGGCGAACCGCCCGGAAGTGGGGGTTCAGGCTTCATTGACCACCGTGTCGGAGAAGTCGGCTTCCAGGATAGCCGGAGGCTCTTCGAGGACATCCGTCAGGCCGGTGATGCTCTGGAGCTCGCGAATGGCACCCTCGGTCTGGTGGACGCTTTCGGCAACTGCGTCGACCTGGCTGGTAAGGAAGTCGGGATCCTGGCGAATCACGGCCGTTTCCACGAGGGCCTTGATCTTGTCCTCGATGCGGTCCAGCTCGAGATCCATGAACTCTGCATTTCTCTTGGCTTTTTGGTAGTTCTCCAAGCGGAGTTCGGCCACGGCGATGCTGTCCTGGAGGGAGGCCCGCGTCCGTTCCTCGGCGTCCTCCTGCGCTTTGGCAAACCGCGCTCTGGTTGTCTCCAGATCCTCCGAGAGATCCACTTCGTCGGTGGTATCGATGAAGCTGTCCAGTGCCTGTTTTGCCAAGAGGAGCCGTAAGAACATCCAGAGCAGTTTGTCCAGGGCTGGGACCCGTAGGTCGTCCTCCCTCCCGGACCCGGAGACCTTCCCTTGGGCCCCTCGGGCAATGCGTTGCATTTCCAGACATCGGGCCCGGAGGTGGCCGAACCGGTCCCGATTGGATTCAGACAGACCACCCACCAGCTGCATAAGGGAGGGAGTCTCGTCGGCTTTCTTCCTTTTCCCTTTCCTGCGGCGGCCGGAGGCCAACTGAGCGTCGACGGCTTTCCGAAACCGGGGACGGGACACGAGCCCTGCGAGGTACGTGAGCTCTCCCGCTGCCACCAACGGCATCACCGCATCTGGCCAGGGCGTGAGCGCTGCCGCCACCACCGCGCCCACCAGAAACAGCAGGTTCCATGGGTTCAGGAAGGCTCTCTTCAGATAAGCGCCCAGATTGGAGCGGGCCATTTATCCGCTACCCCCGGTGGAAGATTCCAACTCCTCGAGCAGGTCGCGCAGCTCGAAGACGATGGACATGAAGTCGGAGTTCCTCTGCATGAGACGAGCCGGCATATCAGGGGCAGGGACTTCGATCTCGCGAAAGATGGTACCCGGTGGGGGAGACATGACATAGATGCGGTCCCCCAAGTAGACCGCCTCCTCGATGGAGTGGGTGACAAAAAATACGGTGGCCTGGAGGTCCCGCCATAGACCCACCAGAAGATCCTGCATCTGGGTACGTGTGGAAGGGTCCAGTGCTCCGAAAGGTTCGTCCATCAGGATGATCCGCGGATCCAAAATCAAGGTTCGGGCAATGGCCACCCGCTGACGCATTCCCCCGGAGAGCTGGTGAGGATATTTGTGAAGATCCTGGTCCACATCCAAGCCCACCTTCCCCACCCATTCCCGGGCCAGGGCCAGGCGTTCGTCCTTCTCCACCCCCCTGCATTCCAGGCCAAAAGCCACGTTCCCTTCAACGGTCCGGTGGTCGAAGGAGGTGTAATCCTGGAACACCATCCCACGGTCGGCCCCTGGTCCATTCACCGGTTCACCCGCGATGCGCACGGTACCCTGAGTGGCGGGGTGTTGGGGCCGAAGTCCCGCTATGAGCCGGAGGATGGTGGACTTTCCGCACCCCGATGGCCCCAAGATGGCCACGAACTCACCGTGGTCGGGTCGGTCGTCCACCCGGAAAGTCACATCCTTGATGGCCACGTGCTTGCCACCGTAGACCTTCGTGACTCCGTCGAACTCGACAACCGGGGGTGAGGCCATGATCATTCCCCCTGGGCCCGATACGGGAAGAGGCCTCGCTGAAACCAGTTCAGCATCCGGTCGATGGCGAATGCAAGGATTCCGATGAGAATGAGGATGATGATGATGTGCTCGATGAGCCCGCGTCGCTGGCTGGTGCTCAGGAGGTACCCGAGGCCATAACCGGCGTTGATAAGCTCGGCCAGCATGATGTATCCGAACGCCAGCCCGAACAGGTTCCTGACGCTGTTGTAGATATCCGGGAGGGCCAGGGGCATCAGGACCTTCCGAACCACTTGGCCGCCGTTGGCTCCAAGGGTTTTCGCAGTGTCGACGTACCGTTCCTGGACCCCGATCACGGCCACCACGGCATCCGAGAACACGAAGGGTACACAGGCGATGAAGATGAACATGACCTTCTGGGATTCGTCGATCCCGAACCAGAGTATGGTGAGGGGTATGAGGGCCGCGATGGGGATGTTCCGCCCGAATACGGCTAAAGGGGCGCTCGTTGCGTCGAAAACTCTCCAGGACCCGGCCAGAATGCCGAGAGGGACGCCAACCAGGACGGCGAGCCCGAATCCGAAAAACACTCGTTGGAGGGTCGCCAGAATGCTCTGAATGAGGTCCCGCTCCAACAAGGCGGGAAAGGCTTGGATGACCTCCAGCGGGCTGGGCAGAAGAACCGGAGAGATGAGACGCGTTTCCGGGGTGTCGCCCAAGGTGATGAGCCACCACGCGAGAACCACGACTCCGATCCCCAACGCCCCCAGCGCTTTTCGCATGAGGGGGGTGGCCGGTTCGCGGACGTCCAGACGTAGGAGCCGACGTCTGGGTGGCCGGGATGAAGGCTGTTCGGATGGCGTGACGTCGGTTTCAGGTGCAGAGTCCACCGCCTCTCCAGTAAGGCCTTCCCCGGCATGATCCACCGGGCCCATCGCCACCGCTTCCCCGGGCTCGGAAGCTGGGGTGAGAGATTCCCCACTCCCCGGTCCCGGCGCTCCCCGTTCGCGTCTCCGGAAAGGCCAGATCAACCGCCGACCTCGGCCGGATAGACTTTAATCTCCACACGCCGGTTCTTGGCGTGGTTTTGGGAATCGGTGGGGTCCGCGGGCCGGTCCCACCCGAAACCGGTGGTGGTGAACTGGTTCGCGTCCAAAGTCGTAAACCGCCGAAGAATCGCTTCCTTCACAGCATTTGCCCGGTTGAACGACAGCTCCTGAACCAGGCTCTTCGGCACACGTCCCTGCATGGTCGCATCGGTGTGACCTTCAATGATCACGCGTGCGGCTCCGTACTGCCCCGCCAACGTACCGACCTCCTCCACTACGAAGCTGGCGTTCGGATCGTAAAGCTCCTCCACCGTTCGGCCTTCGACCGTCTTGGTCACTACCTTCTCGATGTCCCAGGAGTTCGGGAAGAACTGGATGACCACCGTTTTTGTCAGGATTTCGTCCCCTTCAGCTTGAATCGTGCTGGCTGATGCGGGAGCGAACTGAACCTGGTACTCGTTCCGTTGACTCGCGTACTTCTCTTCCGACTGAAGCTTCTGGATTACGGAAAAGTCCATGACCTGGTCGAACGGAACCTGCTCGCTCACGGCTCCGATCCGGCGGTAGAGAAAGTATGCCGTATTCCAGGTGCGCTCGAAGTTGGTCGGGTTGTTCTGGTTCAGGAAGAAGTCCCGGTTCTCCGCATAGTTGGTCCAGTGGGCGTCGGGGAGCATGGAGAGGGCGTCGCTTGGCGGAAGTGAAAAACCCTCGGCCATGAGTTGGGCCACCTCCTGCCGGGCGGACTGCTCCTGCAGATCGATCATTGCGTCGAAGATTCCGCGGACGATCCCCTCGATGATGTCCGGATGGTCGTTGGCGAAGTCGGCTCGGGCGAACCACACGTCGGCGATAAGTTTGTTCGCCGTTGCCGTGGTCACCAGCATCCGGTTTCCTTGCACGTCGGAGAGGTTGTAGATGTCCGGTGCCCAGCTGACGGCGGCGGAGAGGTTTCGGTCGGCGTTGAATGCGGCGGCGGCCTGAAAAGCATCCTGGGTGAAACGGAATTCCACATCACCCGGCTGAAGGCCTCCGTTGATGAGGGCATTCAGGAGGAAGAAGTGAGACGGTGAGTTCTGGGCGAGAACGATGGCCTTCCCCCTCAGGTCCGCCACCGTACGGATGTTCTCCCGGACTACGATCCCGTCCCCCCCGTTCGACCAGTCCACCTGCTGATAAACCCGGGGCATGGCCCGAGAGTCCCGGCGTAGGCCTTCGATCAATAGAGGAACCATGTCCAGGGTGGCCCAGCCGATGTGTACGTTCCCGGCGGCGTACGCATCCCGCATTGCCACGGGGTCGTCGATCAGAACGAGGTCCAGCTTGAACTCCTCACCCGATGGGGTTGTCCAAACCTTCCCGGGATCCAGCCCACCGTTGGCGTAGATGATGGGAGCCCAACCGGCCCATACGTTCATGGCGAACCGCACCGTCCGGTCCTCCATGGGCTGATAGGCCGACGTCCCCTCGACAGCCGGGAGCCGGGCCGCGGGCACGTAGGTGTATTCTTTTACCGTGGTGATTCCCTGTGCGTCGGGGGCTTCAGCACCTCCCATTTCATCGAGAGAGATGTCCCCGCCGGAGCCTCCTGATCCGTCACTTCCGAAGCGCCAGAAGCCGAGAGCGACCAGGCCGATGACGACCAGGAAGGCTACGAGAAAGAAGGCACGGGTCGGCTTCCCATTAGACATGCTCTTACTCCTTGGCTTAGTGGACGGGCCCCCGGGATCAGATCGTCTCTTCCGTGGCCGGTCCCAGGTCTTTCTCGAGTGGCGCCACCGGTGTCGTCTCGGGAGATCGGAGGCCTAGCTCAACCTCGAAATCTCGGAGAGCGTCTTCGGCAAGGGATTCCTCCATCCGCTCCTCGGCCTCGATCTCGGCGATCCCCTCTGAAGAGAGGTCGGCCGCCACGCGAACCTTGCCTTTGTTTTCATCGATTTGCCGCTGGATCACATCTTCGATCTGGCCAAAGTCCGTCGTCACATCCACCTGAAAGGATTCGGCCAGCTTCGCTATTTCCGCTTCCGCCGCGCTCATTTTCAACTCGGCGTCATAGCGGCGAATCTTCTCTCGCACCTCCACCAACTTCTTGTTGGCATGCTGGATTTTCTTGAGGTTGTTTTCGTAGGCCTGCTCGTGCATGGCGAGTTGTTCTTCGTTGGCCGCCAGCTCGTTCTTCCCCTTCTGGAGCTCGACGGCGAATCGGGCCGCTGTGTCACGGTCGCCCGCCTTGAGGTAGGCTTTGATCTGTGCCTCGAGCTTCTCGATGTGCTTCCGGCCGGCACTCACCTGGCGATGCACCCGCTCGACCAGGCCCCGATAAACCTCCAACCCCTCCCGACCCTCCTTCAGTCGCTGCACGGCCTGGTCGGCCTCGAGTTGCATCACCGCAATTGGATCGGCCTCCCAGAACAGGTTGGCCAACTTGTTGAGTTGAGCTGAGATGGCTTTGAAGATCTTGCTGAGCATCTTGTTAGACCCCTCCCGTGGGTCGAAAAGTCTGGCCCGGCCGGCCCGGGCCGTCGAAGTTACCGGATGGAGGGCTCGATGCCCTCCATGGATTCCGCGAGGATCCCGGTCCGATAGAGTTCGTCCAGCCCCGATCGGAGCAGGTCAGCGTTGCTGGCCGCCAAGAGCGTACCATCCACCTCAGACAGGAACCCGAATTTTCCAGGATCGGTATCGAAGGCCACGAAGTGGAGTTGAACCGAACCTTCACTGTACCGAAAGATCTCGCGGCCGACACTGCTGGGTGATGGTCCGTCCGTGTTCTCCCCGTCCGTGATCACCACCATGTGCTTTCGGAAAGTTCCCGACCGGTAGAGTTCCTCCCGAGCAGCGTGCATCGCCGTACCGATCGCCGTGGATCCATTCGGCTCCGGAATCTGGGAAAGAGCCTCGGTCACACGGGCCGGGTTGTACGGCTCGATGGGGAGAACCCGCCTGACATTCCCGCTGAACCAGAACAAGCCGACCTTCACTGGTAGCTCAGGATTCAGAGCAGAAAAGGAATCGGTGACGGCGAGCATTTCCTGGAGGGAGCGTCGGGCCACGCGGTACTTCGGTTCAGCGTCGCCGGCAGCCGGCCCTTCCATGGATCCCGAGTTGTCCAGGACGATCACCACCGCGATCCCCAGGCCTTCGTCAACTTCGGAAGTGTAAGGGCCGGAGGGCTCGGGGGGCCCACCCCCACCGGAGGATTGGCCAGGGTCGGAGCTTATCCAGCGGACCGCGATCCACCCCAGGACGGCGACGGCAAGGATCAGCCGTAACGGACCTCGAGAGTTGGTTCTTTGAGGCGAAAAAGACATTGCGCGTTTGGAGAAGAGCGGACTGACCGGCCGATGGACGAATATAGGTGTGCATGTAGGGAGGCGACAGGAAAACGGAACGAGGTCATCGAGCCGACGGCTGACTGGTGGCAAGGGGGCCACGGTGGATGAAATCTGCTTCGTCGGTGGATCGGATTCCTCCCCCGTCAAGGTCCCTCCACTTCCTCAACAGGCTGAATGGCAACGCACGGCCTGGAGGCACCAATGTTCAGCGTACGTAGATACGGTCTTTGGAGCGGGGTCCCCTGAAAAGCTGGTTCTGGTTGCCGACGAAGAAGCAGACATGGCCGTTGTCCAGGGCGGCACCGAGCTCCCAGACACGTTGGCCGTCCCCGGCACCCTTCCTCAAAGGGAACACATCCTCTTTTTCAAACGCGGTGGTTCGGAGCCCTGCGAAGGTTCGGACAGTGTTATTACCTATCACCAGGGGCAGGGATCGCAGAATCTCGGTGAAAAGCTCTTCGAGTTGTGGGAAAGCCCTGCCCCAGGTTGGAGTTTCAGGTGGGAAGATCTTGCCGACGGCGATTACTCGATAACCGAAGCCGACAGTGGGATCTTTGTCGTCATCGAACCCGCGGACCCACACAGGTAAGCTGCCATCGAACGGGTGGCCGCGGGAGGTTTGGTTCTGCAGGACCCGAATATCGGCGGAAACGCGACTTGGTACCCCTTTCTCGGGCGCATCGATATTGAGGAGGGCTACTACCGGACTGGACCCCCGCCGGTACCTCGGACCGATTTGAGCACCTACAGCGTTGACGCTTCTCTCGTAGCCAGCAACGATTCGACGGAATGGCAGCGGAATGCCGCCTTGGTCTTCAGCGGCCCGATCGGCCAACTCCACGCTCGGGCTAATGAGCTGAAGATCAACATCCGGCTCAAGCTCCTCCATTCGGAGTGGATTACGCCCGGGATCCAGGCATTGCGGCAAAGAAGTAAGCAGGTACCAAGGCAAAGCTACCCTTCCTGAGGAGAGGCGTCCCGGAGCTCGACGGAATACCTTTGTAGAAAACTCACGGCCCCATCGAGGCGGTGGCCGGGGCCGTCGGGCAGGCCTCCCTCAGTGCGCCTCAACACCCAGGGGACACCCCGAAGGCCTTCCGATTCCGCCAGACGCCGGAGACCCAACGGGACCAATCCGAGGGACCGCCCCGGAGGTCCCCACGTTCACTCCCCTTGCGCTGGGGCGCCCAAGGGCCACTTTTCGAGCCCTTGACCCAACCTAGATTCGATAAACTCGGATCGGGGCACCCCCAATCCTCCTAAAGGAGAAAGGGACATGAGAATGCGATCCCCCCTGAATCTCTTGGTGAGTTGGGCCATCTTGGCTCTGGTCTCCCTGGGGAGGCCGGCCCCAGCAGCCGGTCAGACGACTGAAGAGAGCGCTGAACCCCGCCCCATTGAGCTCCAGGACATCTTCGATTGGAAGCGGATCGCGGGATCCAACCTCTCCAAGGACGGTACCTGGTTCGCCTACAGTCTCAGTCCTGGGGAAGGGAACAGCGAACTGGTGGTCCGGAGCACGGCGGACGCCACTGAGCACCGCTTCCCTGTTGGGGAGCGAGGGGGCGCGGTGTCCTTCTCCGACGACTCCCGATGGCTGGCCTTTGCCATCACACCCACGAAGGAAGAATCGGACCGACCACGGGGCCAGGGGTCTCCGGCACGAAACAAGGTCGGACTCCTGGAGCTGGCCTCGGGGGAGATGACCGAGGTGGAGGACGTTCAGTCTTTTGCTTTTGCCGGCGAGCGGGGTGGATGGATAGCCCTCAGGAAGTACCCCCCATCCGGTGGGAGCGGCGGTGGTGGAGGCGCTTCATCTGGCGGCGGCCCCGGGGCCCAGAGGGGTGCGCCCGGTGGGGGCGGGGATGACCGCGACCGGGGGGTGGACTTGATTCTTCACGATCTCTCAACCGGGGCTCGGTTGAACATCGGGAACGTCTCCGAGTTCGAATTTGATGAGTCAGGCCGCTGGCTGGTGTGGGCCGTGGATGCCGAGGGAAAGGCAGGGAACGGGATCCAGCTCCGGGACATGGAGACCGGCGTGATCCAGGTCCTGGAAAGTGACGACGCCCGGTACAGCCGCCTGGCGTGGACCGACGATGAGACGGCGTTGATCGCGCTAAAAGGTGTCGATGACGACGACTATGAAGACCCCCTCTACTCTGTAGTTGGTTGGACCGGGTTCGAGGCTCGGAACGGCCCTGAGAAGGTGGTCTTCGATCCTGCCGAGGCGGAGGGATTTCCGGAGGGGATGACCGTTTCTCCCAACCAAGCCCCAAGGTGGTCAGAAGATAGGGACGCCATTTTCTTCGGCATCCATGAGGTCGAGATGAAAGAGAGCGCAGAAGAGGAGGACGAGGAGGAAGAGGCCGAGGAGGAAGAGGCCGAGGGGGAAGAGGAAGACCGGCCCACTCGGCCCGACTCGGACGAGGTCGATGACGACGAGAAACCGGGCCTGGTTATCTGGCACTGGAAGGATCCCCGCCTCCAGAGGATGCAGGAGCTCCAGGCCAGCAGGGACCGCAATTTCAGCTATCTGTCGGTTTTCTGGACCGAGTCTGGACGGTTCGTGCGCCTCGCTGACGACGCAGTGGAAAACGTGATGCCAGCCCGGACCGGGCCGTGGGCGGTCGGTATGGACAACACCGCATACGAGCTCATGGGTAATCTCGACGGTCGCAGGTATCAGGACGTCTTTGCAGTCGATATGCGGACCGGCGAACGGGAGATGATCCTCGAAAGGGCTCGATGGACCAACGACATCTCGCCGGATGGCGGCAATTACCTGTACTACCAGGACGGGCACTACCACACCTATGAGTTTGCGTCCGGCCAGCACCGGAACATCACCGCCGAGATCCCTACGTCCTTCATCAACACCGAAAACGACCAGAACCAGGTGGACCCCCCGATCCGTCCCCAGGGATGGACCGAAGATGGTGGCTTCGCCCTCCTCTATGACAACTGGGACATCTGGCAGGTGCCGGTGCACGGAGGGGAGGCCGTAAACCTCACGGTCAACGGGAAGACGGATCAGGTAAGGTATCAGAGGATCACCCAGTTCGATCCCGACAACGAACCGGGCATCGATCTGTCCGAGCCCGTCTACTTCAGGACCTACGGTGAGTGGACGAAGAAGTCAGGTTACAGTCTCATGACCCGGGGGCGTCCGGGGCCGGAGGTACTGGCCTGGGACGACGTTGCCTACGGTGCCTTCATGAAAGCCGAGGACGCCGAAACCTACCTGATCTCCTGGTCCACCAACGAGATCTACCCCGACTATCACGTGACCGACGCCCGCCTGGGGAATCCGCAACAGATAACCGACGGGTTCCCGGAGCAGTCGAACTTCCTCTGGACGGACGGGGCCATCCTGGTGGACTACGAGAGTGACAAGGGCGACCGCCTTCAAGGCGCCCTTTATCTCCCTGCTGACTACCAAGAGGGTCAGAGCTACCCCACCATCGTGTACTTCTACGAGAAGCTCTCACAGGGGCTGAACAATTACACCTTTCCGTCCGCCAACGGGTTCAACAAGAGCGTTTATACCAGCAACGGTTATGCGGTGTTTATGCCGGACATCGTGTACCGAATCAACGACCCGGGCATGTCGGCAGTCTGGTGTGTACTGCCAGGTCTCCAAGCCGCGATCGAGACCGGGGTCGTTGATCCCGAACGAGTCGGGATGCACGGTCACTCGTGGGGCGGGTACCAGAGCTCTTTCTTGATCACGCAAACGAATGCCTTTGCGGCCGTCGCCACCGGAGCTCCCCTCACGAACATGATCTCCATGTACGGGTCCATCTATTGGAACTCGGGTAGTGCCGACGGGGCCATTTTCGAGAGCAGCCAGGGTCGCTTCTACGGGGGCCCCTGGGATCACCTGGAAGCTTACGCACGGAACTCGCCGGTCTACCATGCGAAGAACATCGAAACTCCCATCCTGCTTCTCCACAACGACGCAGACGGAGCCGTGGATTGGAATCAGGGCGTGGAGTTCTACAACACGGTCAGGCGTCTCCAGAAACCAATCGTCATGCTTCAATACGTCGGGGAAAACCACGGTGTGTCCAAGCCGCAGAACCGGAAGGACTACACGGTCCGCATGAGGGAATTCTTCAATCATTACCTGAAGAATGAACCGGCCCCCGGGTGGTGGACGGAGGGTGTTCCTCACCTTGAGATGGATGATCACATCAAGGAACGGATCCACCTGGTGAGGCCGCCAGAAAAAGAGAACGGGAAGGGAAAGGAGGGGAAGCCGGGAGGGAGGTAACTCTGTTCCCGTCTCGATCCCTCCAAGTCGCCCCCGACCTGGGGGTGGGAAAAGGGGCGGCTCCTATCCGGAGCCGCCCCTTTTATTTTGTTTCCTTCTCCTGCCGGTGCATTGTCGGTTGGCCTGACCTCAGTGGGAACCAGTCAGGTAGCGCAAGGCACGTTTGACTCCTTCGAGCGCCCTGCGAGCCATATACCGCTCCGTCTCCAGCATCTCCGCGGTGTCGAGGCCCGAGCTTCGCCAGGAATCCAGGGCTTCCTCCGAGGCTGCGATGATGCTGTCTTCCAGGGGCATCATGTCTTTCCAAATGCCCTCGCCGTTCTCGTCCTGGAGCTCCGCCGTGTTGATGAAGAGCGGGCGGACCCGAAGAGCCGTGGGGTCAGCGTCCTCAAACTCCTCGTACAGCTCCTCTTTGATACGGTTCGCAACGTCGGCCAGGGGAGCCGTATTCGGGCCGTTGGCTTCAGGCGGGGTTTCTCCCACCGGCCAGTAGGGGACCAGTATCCCGGTGGAGGGCTGCCCCAGGATGGTCCACATGGTGCTCAACCCGGGATCTTCCCCAGGGGACACGCCTTGGATGATGGCAAACGACACAGAAGAGTTCCGGTTGATGCTGGCGTTGTTTGGATAGTAGCCCGGTGGATGGCCATCGATGGATCCGGTGAAGGGAAGCTCCACAAGCGTACCCTCCGGGGTCCCGAAGCTTCTGACCTGGGTCTTCACGATCTCCTTGAAATCGATCTTCTCGGTACGATAGAAGTCGATCATCAGGTGTTCGGTTTGGAGGAACCGATCCATGCTATAGGGTGGGTCTCCCCTGGAGCCATCACCGTTGATGGCGAAGTTCGTGCGTAGAATGTACCCCTTCTCCGTATCGGCTGCGTCGTATCGCCAGTACTCGTCCCCCGACGTCTCAAAGAAGGCCGCCGCTCCGGTGGCATCGATGACTCCAAGGTTGGTGTTCGTCATCCGCCCCCTCTGGTTGGTCTCTTTCAGGAGTTCCTCG
>JBDHGR010000045.1:0-14611 GCA_039589815.1 Gemmatimonadota bacterium
AGTGCGTGGCGACCCGAGTGTTTTCCCAGGACCATGCGGCTCTCGGGAGCGCCCACCTGCTCGGCGGTCATGATCTCGTAGGCGGTTCGCTCCTTGAGCATCCCGTCCTGGTGGACGCCGGACTTGTGTGCAAAGGCGTTCTTGCCCACCACCGGCTTGTGGGGGTGAGGATGAATCCCGGTCAGGTGGCCCAGGAGATGGCTTGCCCTGTGGAGGTTCCGGGTAGCGATCCCCGTGCGGTGGTCCCAGAGATCCTGGCGGATGGCCAAGGCCATAACCACCTCTTCCAGAGCGGCTCCCCCGGCCCGCTCGCCGATTCCGTTGATGGTACATTCCACCTGCCGGGCCCCGGCTCGGATGCCCGCCAGGGTATTCGCCACGGCCAAGCCCTGGTCGTTGTGGCATTGAACGCTCACGACTACCTCCTCCAGGGGGGGAACCTCGGAAAAAAGGGTCCTCAGCGTAGCCTCGAACTCGTCGGGGTGGGCATAGCCAACCGTATCGGCCAGGTTCACCGTGGTGGCGCCTGCCTCGATCGCCACAGCCACGGCTCGGGAGAGGAAATCCAGCTCGGCTCTTGCGGCGTCCACCGCCGTGAACTCCACCTCCGTTACATATCGCCTGGCCCTCTGGACGGCGTCGCCGACGCGATCGAGGCATTCCTCCTTAGATATCTGGAGGTTGTGGCGAAGGTGAATGTCCGAAGTCCCGATGAAGGTGTGGATCCTGGCATTGGCAGCCTGGTCCAGGGCTGACGCTGCCCGGTCGATGTCGCCCGGCCTCGCCCGGGCTACCGCAGCAATCCTGGGACCCCTGACCTCTTCGGCGATGCTCCGGACCGCGGTGAAGTCATCCATGGACACCACCGGGAAACCGGCTTCGATGATGTCCACACTCAGGTCGGCCAACTGGTGGGCCATCCGGAGTTTCTCCCGGGGCGTGAGGGTACACCCAGGGGCTTGCTCCCCCGCTCGCAAGGTCGTGTCCAACACAAGTATCCGGGCCATCGCGCATTCCTTAAAAAGAAAAGGCGGGCCCCTCATCAGAGGGCCCGCCTTCGTGTCTTCGGATCGTGTCTTCTACTTCATCGCTCTCCCAAGCACGTGCGGGCCCTCGCCCCTCAGCGACAATACGCCGAGGAGGAGGAGGTTAATAATCAGCACGATGTTGACAGAAACGGTCATCTTCTCTCGTGATATGTAAGTCGTACCAAGAACCTCAGGTCGCTAGATAAACAAATTGCGGGATGGGGTCAAGAGGCCCGTTCCCTTTCCGCCGATGCCGGCGACACGGAACGGAACCGTTGACGTCCTTAAACAAGGGATATACCCTGGTGGTCGGAATCACAAGGGCGTCGCCCGAACACCTCGGAGCGTAGCCCCAGCTATCTTTGGGAACGATGAAGATAAGAATAGCTCCTCCGTTTTTTGGCTTTATGGCCTTTTTCGGCGTCTCCCGAGACGGCGGGGTGAGCATCTGTTCCTAGAGGTTTAAAGAGACGAGAACAAGAGGCCCCGCCGGTTGGACCGGCGGTGCCTCTTTCTTTTTTGTGACGCTTCGACCAGCGGCGCCACAGGTGACACATCGATCAAGGAGTGGGATCGTGAACCCGTTGAATCATCCCCGGATGGCGATTGACGAGATCGACCGGGAACTGGTGGCCCTTCTCGCACGGCGAATGGAAGCCATCCGGGAAATCGGAGCCTATAAGGGGAAAAACCAGGAGGTCCCTGTCCACGATCCCCAGCGTGAGCACGACGTTTTCGAGTTCTGGGCTACCGAGGGAGAAAGAGCGGGCCTATCGGGGTTTTTTCTCGGACGCATCCTCAGGGAGATTCTCTCCCATTCCCGACGGGATCAGGAGCGGCATCTTCGACCCGTGGGACCCTCGGGGGGGTCTCGGCTCCGCGTTGGGTATCATGGCGCCCCGGCCTCCGACGGAGACCTGGCTGCCGACAAATTGCTCCACCCCCGTACCGATGCTTTGGTGGAGAAGACCGGTTTCGAGACCTTCTCCGGAGCTTTGGACGCCCTCGAGGGAGAAGAGCTCGACTACCTACTCCTCCCAATAGAGAACACCGCTTCGGGTAGCTTCCACGAGGTCTATAGGGAGATAACCAGTAGAGATGTTTTCCTGGTGGATGAGGATATCTGGGCGGTCCGGCACTGCCTCGCCGTTCTGCCCGGCTCAAAAGCCGAGCACCTTCACGTCATTCGATCCCATCCTGAGGCTTTGAAGCAGTGCCAGCGGTTCTTTCGTGGCCTGGTGGGGGTGAGAGCCGAGACGTGGTACGATTCCGCAGCTGCGGCAGCGTCGGTGGCCGAGGTCGGCGATTCCCAGCTCGGGGTGATCTGCTCGGCCGAAGCGGCGGCTCTGACTGGGCTGGAGGTCGTGGCCGACGATATCTCGGATCACAAAAACAACCGGACCCGGTTCGTTCTTTTGTCGCGGACCGCCGAACGTGTCGATCCTCGGATTCCCGCCAAAACGTCGCTTCTCCTGACCGTCAACCATCAGCACGGGGCTCTGGCGGAGTGCCTACAGGCCTTTGCCCGCCAAGACCTGAACCTGACCAAGCTGGAAAGCCGACCCCTTCCGGAGCGCCCCTGGGAATACCTCTTCTACGTCGACGTGGAAGGAAACGTGGAAGACGAGCGCATGCGTACCTCCTTGGACTCGGTCCGCGAGTTCACGGGGAGTCTGAGGGTTCTCGGCTGCTTCCCCTGCCGGACCGGCGCAGAAGCAACGGTGGCTCTTCCGTCTAGGCGACTGGTGGAAGAGAGCCAGGCTCCGGATGCCTGTGAGGTGACCGTCACCGCTGGGGACAGGAGCCAGCTCGCGAGCCTGCCGGAAAGCGGTCGGAGGTCCGTCATCCGGGTGGGCGGCGCCGAGATCGGCGGACAGCGCTTCACCCTCATCGCCGGGCCCTGTGCCGTCGAGAGCCGGGAACAGATCATGGTATCCGCGGAAATGGTAGCAACAGCAGGAGGCTTGATCCTCCGAGGAGGCGCGTTCAAGCCAAGGAGCTCGCCCTACTCCTTCCAGGGATTGGGGAAGGAGGGCCTCGACCTCCTTGCCGAAGCAGGGCAGGCTTTCGGACTACCGGTGGTGACCGAGTGCCTGCGGGTGGAAGACGTCGAGGTCGTTGCAGAGGCGGCCGACATGGTTCAGGTCGGCGCTCGGAATATGCAAAACTTCGAGTTGCTGAAGACCCTCGGGAGGCTTCGGCAGCCGGTTCTCCTCAAGCGGGGCATGAGCGCGACCGTTCGGGAGCTTCTACAGGCCGCGGAGTACATCCTGGCAGGCGGGAACCACCAGGTGGTGCTGTGTGAGCGCGGTATCCGGACGTTCGAGACCGCGACCCGAAACACTCTCGACGTATCCTCAGTGCCCGTGCTCAAGGAACTGACCCACCTGCCTGTGATCGTCGATCCATCCCATGCCGCCGGTCGCCGCGAACTCGTGGTGCCCCTTGCTCTGGCGGCTGCCGCGGTCGGTGCCGACGGGTTGATCGTCGAAGCGCATCCGGTTCCTGATGAGGCCCTATGCGATAAGGAGCAGGCACTTTCGCCCAGTGACCTGCTCAACCTCGTGTCAGGATTGACTCCCATCGTCGAAGCGCAGGGAAAGCACCTGTAGCCAGAGGCTGGCGGTCACCACATACCCGAGCTCGTAGTGGCGTTTGGGCTCGGGTCGTTCTCCGGGAGCCCTTGCACCCCGTGGGGCGGCTCGCCCCATTAAGGGAACAGGCTCATACAGGTGACGAGATCGTCGGGTCGACAAGAGACAATCGGGGGAAGCATGGCGGATCGATCGAGGCAAAACGGCGGCCACGTTCACGGATTCAGTCGCAGGGAGTTCATCGGAGCGGGTGCGGCGGTTGTCGCTTCCACCGCAGTCTCAGGCTGCGAGAGGCCGAGCGGTTCTCCGGTGGATCAGCCCCTTAGGGCGAGTGCCCTGCCCAACACGACAACTTCTCTCGAACACAACATTTACACCCGGCTCTTGGGGGTGAGGCCCCACCTGGGTGCACATGAACACATCACCACTCTTGGCGGCTGCCGAATGCCACCTGAGGTGATGCAGGCAATGCTGGAGGCGAACGACTTTTTCGTGGACATGCACGAGCTCAATGCCGCCGCTGGCAGGCGGGTCGCCGAGCTGATGGGAACCGAGGCCGCGCTTGTGACGTCAGGTGGGTTCTCCGGGATGTTGTTGGGAGCGGCCGCATGTCTGACCGGCACGGACTCTGAAAGGACCGAGGCCCTGCCACACCCCACTTGGCCCAGGCGCAGGTGCTTTATCCAACGATCCCAGAGTTTCAGCTATGACCATGCGTACAAGGCCGCCGGCATGGACATCGAGTACGTGGAAACTCGGGAGGAACTGCGGGAGCGGATAGACGAAACCACCGCGATGCTCGCGACACTCTCTGCCGTGGAGCGTGGGTTTCCCATCGCACCACCGAAACCGCACGAACGTACACGACCACCAGACCCATCCGTCATCATGCCGGAGGAATTCATCAGGATCGGCAAGGAAACCGGTGTCCCTGTGCTGGTGGACATGGCATCGGATCTTCCACCCTGGGAGAACCTCAGGAAATACACTTCGGCGGGTGCTGACCTCGTTGTCGTCAGTGGAGGGAAAGGCCTTCTGGGCCCCCAGTCCACGGGGATCCTCGCGGGGCGTCGGGACCTGATCGAAGCTGCCACTCTCAACGCCTCCCCAAACGATGGCATCGGGCGAGGAATGAAAGTCGGGAAGGAGGAGATCATCGCTTTGATCGTGGCGATGGAGAGGGCCATCGCCCTCGATCAGGATGCGGTGGTCGAGGAATGGAATGCAAAGGCACGCTGGTTGGCAGATCAACTTCAAGGCATCGCCGGCCTCCAGGCAGAGTTCAAGCTCAACACCGCCGGTTACGGTGATGTCGACCTCAGTTGGGACGAGTCGGTCATTCCCCTCAGTGAAGGGGAGGCAAAACGCCAAATCAAGGACGGCCAACCGCGAGTGGTTTACGATGGGACATCCGTTCGGACTCGCCTTCTGCGGGAGGGTGAAGAGCAGCTCGTGGCCGCAAGATTACGGGCATTTTTTGAAGACGCGGGACGTTGACGGCATCCGGGTCTCCTGATTCGCGTAGGAGAAATCGTCAAAAAACACGCCTGAGTGGGACGGTGCAGAGACCGACGATAGGCCTGGACTCCGCCTTGTCCAGGGCCCACTACAGGCCAAACAGGCCAAACAAGACAAACCGAGACAAACCACTACGCAGCGGGTGTTCGGGATGTCCGTCCTCATTCCCCTTTCCACCCTCTCCTATACCTCAGAAAGAGTCGGTAGTGGCCCGCCTTACCTGGAATAGGTCCAACCTTCGTCGATACTGGGCCGCTCCGGGGCTTGGGCCACCGCCCATCCAGTGGCGTACATCCACTGCGTGACGCGGAGGAGTTTTTCCCAGTTCAGAAGCTCCGTTTCGTCTTCAACCGTGTGGTAGGTGGAGTGGAGGAGACTGGTATAGAAAAGGGCAGGGATGCCGATCTGGGCATAAGGCCGGTGGTCGCTCCGGAAGTAGAAGCCCTCCCGGTGATCCGGATGATCCCAAAGTGCGTCCAAAGAAAACCCGGCAACGGCATCGTTGGCTGAAAGAGCCATCTCCACCAAATCCAGAGAGTTCCTGTGGGGTGGAAGCATGCCAAGGATCGCCGCAGAGTCGGGATGGTTACGCGCAATCATGTCGGCGTTCAGGACGGCCACGATGGATCCATCCGGGACGGTGGGGTTTTGGGAGTACCAAACGGACCCGCCATAGCCCTTTTCCTCGGTGCCGTGCCACACAAAAAGGGCCGAGCGCTTCCCGGGGTGTTCAACAAAGGCCCGGCCGATGGCCAACAGGGCGGCGCAGGCAGTGACATTGTCATCGGCTCCATTGATGATCGAGTCACCGTCCACCGGAGCCACTACCCCCAGGTGGTCGTGGTGGGCACTAAAGAGCACGTACTCCTCCGCCAAGACCGGATCCGTGCCGGGAACCACCGCCACGATGTTCGAGGAAGGGTAAATGAAACTCTCCGATGAGATGGTGGCCCGAAGGCGCTGACCCCTGGAGACGTCCGGTAGGCTCGTGGCACCCAACCACAAGACCGGCGGCACACCGATGGGGCGGACTGTCCCCTGCTCCGAGTCCGGGCGGGTGCGGCCCTGGTTCGGGCGTCCCACTCTGGCTCGAAAGGCGATATCGGAGATGGAATCCGAGATCAGAACGACGGCTGAAGCGCCCTTCTCCAGCAGAGCCCGCGATCTCTCCCGGACTGCGGATCCGGAATACCGGGACTCGTACAGGGAAACCTGCGGAGACGGTGGTCGGGACGGTGGAAGCAGCATGGCAGCGACGGCCCGGCCCCGTATGCCGGCCTCGGTGATCTCGTCTGCCGGAGTGGTCCCTACCCACACCAGGGCATCATCAACCGAGGTGTCCACCGCCGAGTTCAGGATGATATCCCTGCCGATCTCGAACGCTTTGTCCCCGACCTCGACTCTGCTCGCCGAGGAGACGCGAGTGGTCCTCAGGGGAAAGAACTGCCAATAGCTGTCGTCTTCACCCAGAGGCTGGAGGCCAACTTCCCGGGCCCGCGCCGCCACCCAGGCCGCAGCCCTCAGCTCGTCGACAGTACCGGCTTCACGACCCAGAAAGGAATCGTGAGCCAGGGCCGTGACATCCCTGACGAGGTCACCCTCGGTTATCGCCTCCAGAGCCGGGTAGGAGGATTGGGCACAGCCCGAAAGAAGGAGGCCCGAGCACCCGACAGCGGTCAGGAGCCGGAAAGGCGTTTTACCGGGAATCATCTCAGTGCTCCGGAAGGAGAAGCCCCTCACGTCCCAGGAACCCGACCCCAGGGAAGATCGAAAGCTTCTAGCCAGGGGTTCGTTGCTGCCCCGAAGCCTACCTCGGCGATCCACTCCGATCCTGCCAGGTAGTCCTGTGGCCAGTACCCAATCGGCGCTCCTGGTGGAGCTGCCGGAGTAGCCGGCAAGGACGGGGGCGTGGTCGGATCCTTCAGGAACCGCTCGATCGTCCCGGTGAGAAAGGCATAGTGGGCAGCTTCCGAATCGGTCGCGGACGGTACCATCCCCTCCAGGGTTTCCCTCTGATCCTCGAGTTTCTTGAGGGCGATGGCTCGTACCTGCGGCATGGCAGCACTTCCCGCCAACCCCATCACCCGGGTCACCGCTACCCATTCCACCGCCCGGCTGATCTCGGCCTCATAGGGATTCGCAGTCGCAGCATTAAAAACCGCGCCGAACACTTCATCGATCACATCACCAAGCCCGGGAATGGAAGAATCCAAAGCACTCTGCTCGACAAGCCGGGCGGCCCTGGAGTTGTCGAAAATGTTCCGTAGGGTGTGGTCGGCCAGGACCACCCCAGGGGTGATCACATCGAACATCCCACCGGTCCAGCGTGGGAAGAATTCCCGACCGCCCCGGTATCCGGGCGGGCGAGGCGGTATTTGATCGAGAAGCTGATCGGGGAGTGCCAGTTCAGAGGGCTCAAGGACTCCCAGGAGCGCTTCTAGCGCTCTCCTCTGGTCCGCCCCCGAAACATGGGTGAAGGGTGTTCGACCATCGCCCCGGAGTGAATAGATATAATCCACCCCTCCCAGCACCGACCCGGTGGCATCGATCTGGTATCGGTGGTGCAGGTAGAGGGGCACAAGGACTTTTTCGATCTCTGACATGGGCCGGCCAAGCTTGATGGCCCTTTCCCCGAAGCGGCTCATGGCGGCGGTTCGCACCGCCATCATCCGCTCCAGTTCGGCAGCCGCGTCGGTCCCGTTGGACCAAACGTCAATCCTGGGGTGCAGGCTCGCATCACCACTGAGGAACTTGTTGTCCCGCTCCCAAGCGTCGTTCAGGATGTTTTGGAGCGCCTCCTCTTCATCCACTCCGTCGGGGTAATCCTGGTATCCGTAGGCAATGGACGTGTAGTCCCAATCCCCCATGCCCACGTCATAGACTTCCGAATAGTCCAGGCTTCCGTCAGGATTGAGGGTGACCAGCGGATGGGGATAGTCCATCACGGAGATCCGGCCCAGCTCACTGTCGTAGTAGTTGTGGGCAAACCCGAGCGTGTGTCCGATCTCGTGGGCTGAGAGTTGCCGGAGGCGAGCCAGAGCCCACTCTTCAAGCTCGGGCGGGGTTTCGGTTCCCGTTTCGTAGGGGGAGAGCAGTCCCTCGGCGAGGAGGTAGTCCTGGCGGACCCTCCCGGATCCGAGAGTCACGGTCCCCTTCAGGATCTCACCTGTACGGGGGTCGGTCACGCTTCCCCCGGAACTCCACCCACGGGTGGACCGATGAACCCAGTTGACCACGTTGTACCTGACGTCCAGTGAGCTGGCCCCCTCCGGAAGCAGCTCGACCTGGAAGGCGTTTCGGTAACCGATGGCCTCGAAGGCGTCGTTCCACCACTGAGCCCCTTCCACCAGAGCCGAGAGCATAGGCTCAGGGACACCCGAATCGATGTAATAGACGATGGGCTCCACCGGATCGCTGATCGCAGCGGTAGGATCCACCTTCTCCAGCCGATGTCGGCGCACGACCCGCTTGATCATGGATTCACCCAGGGGCGTGTTATAGTCCACCCAACTGGCCGCCCCCAGTGCCTGCCGTGGATCCCATTCCCTGGGCTCGATGGGTTCATCGGGGAGCTTCACAAACGACTGATGGACCCGAAGGCTCGCGGCCGCTCCGGTTGCAGCGACGCTCCCGACGCCTTCCCGGAATCCCCCACCTCCGCGACCACCGGCGGCGGTAGCGGCACCCCCACCCTGCACGAAGGTCAGCTCAGCCTCGATTTCCGTGTTCTCGGGGAAGCCCTGGGTCATAGGAAGGTAGATGGAGCTTCGATCCCGGTTGAACTGATAGCCTCCCAACCTCCGGGCAATCTGAGTTTGGTCTGAGAGAACAAAACCGCTGATGTCCACCAGGACTCGCCCGTCGGACTCAGCCGCAACATCAAAAGCGAACAAGACCGAGCGTGCGAATGCATCCCTGACAGCCCGCTCCTCAGCCGGGTTGTCGCTCTCCACACGGAAACGGTAGTTGGGTTGGACCATCATCAACTTCCGGCCGTGCCGCTCGAAGGTGACGATCCGGGAACCCGACCCCCCTCCACGATCGAGGCCGATGTCGTTCGATCCCAATCCGGCCGCGAGCCCGGTCATATGAAGCACTTCCGTGTCGAAGCGGGAGACCTCCATCCAGAGCCGGTCGTGTTCGGACTCGTAGTAGAGTGGGAAGAACCCGTCGATGAGGGTCATCCCCTCGGTCTTGACCTCGATGGTTGGAAGAGGCTGCGCTTCCTGTCCCCCCTGGGCCTGAAGCGGGGCGGGTACCAGGGAGAGGACGACCAGCGCAGTGGCCGGACCGAGCATCGTGTGGAGCGAAAGAGGGGGAAGGAGGGAGCGGAAACGAGTTCCCCATCCTGGTTGTAGGCTGGCGGCCATTGGAGTCACCTCTCACGTTTTCGAGGAATCACTTTGGTCGACTGGTAAAATGCAGGAGAACGGGGGACAGGCAAGCAGCTGCCCCTCCCTGCCGAGGGCTTCCCGAGGAAAGGCCCTCATTTGCTTGGGGAATCAACGGGGAGTAGTCTGCGGTTCGATCCAATCCACCTTCCTTGTGGGGATTCTACGTGAACGCATTGGAAAGGGCGGTCAGAAGGGTCCGAAACCGACTCTTCAAGATCGTCTATTCCGGGGATGGCTGCTCCTGCATGTTCTGCGGGAAGACGTACCGGAAATTCCTGCATCAGGGCGTTAGGGCGGAGGTGTTCAAGAGACATCGGATATCAGGTGCGGGATATAAAAAAAACGTGCGGTGTCCGAACTGCGGATCCAATCAACGCACCCGACTTCTCCACCTCTTCTTCGAGTTCCGGACGGGCATTTACCGCAGGAACGTTCGAGTTCTCCATATCTCGCCGAAACGCCCGTTGGCCGAGGTACTTCGCAGCCATCGCAACATCGACCATGTGTGCGGAGCCCTCTTTCCCGAGAGGTTTTCAGACTTCAATGCGGTCAAGGTAGATGTGACCAACATCGAGTTCGACGAGGCTGAATTCGACGTGGTCATTTGTAACCACGTGCTGGAACACGTCCAGGAGGACGATACCGCCATGGGGGAGATGTACCGGGTGCTTAGGCCCGGAGGGTTTGCAGTCCTTCAGGTTCCGCTGGCCCTCGATCGCGAAACGTCGTTGGAGGACCCTTCAGTGGTGGAAAAGAAAGACCGAATAAGAGCATACGGCCAAAAGGACCACCTGAGGTTATATGGCCTGGACTACTTTGAGAGCTTGGGAAAAGCTGGGTTCAGGGTCGAACGGGACAACCCCTATGAGAACGGATGGTTGCCGGACATAGAATCGTATTGCCTGGATCGGGACGAGGATGTAGTCATCGGTTTCAAGGACTGACAGGTCCTTCGCCCCCGCATGGCCACCCGTGGCGAATCAGGTCAGATCCGCTATCTCCGGATCAGGCGTCTGAACTGGATGCCCCCTTCACGGTCGTAAAGGTCGATCACCAGAACCTCCGGCCAGAACCTCAGGTAGCACCACCCACCGTTGGTGAAGGAATCCAATGTCTCTGGAGTGGGCCGGACCCGGTAAGGGTTATCAAGTCCCCCTCCGCCCCCGCATACCGCTTGAAGAGTCCCCACCTGCGTTTCAAGAAGCTCCGTAGAGTGGTTATGGCCGGACACATAAACGTCGACCCTCGCGCCAAGGAGAGGCCAGAGGGCAGACTTGATGGTGCCCTCCCGTCTGTGCCACCCGCCTGTTGCCACAGGGTGGTGTCCCCCGACCACGACCCAGTGGGCCGCCGTTCTTCGCAGAACTGAATCGGCCCACTCCCGCTGAGCCATGGCTGTCGGCTCCCGCCTGGCGATAGGGCTGGTATCGAGGGCAAGGAAGAGGGCCGACCCACCCCCCGGTATTTGTCTTTCGAAGGCGTAGTAGCGGGCTGGCATTTCCCAGCGAGAGGAAACCTCGGAGTACTCGACCTGGGCGTCCGGGTTTCCGTGGTAGTCGTGGTTTCCGAGTATCCCCTGGAAAACCATGTTTTCCCAGAAGGGTCCCTGGTACATGGTCTCGAAATGTGTGTCCCAGATTGGGTCCTCGGTGCCCGTGACTCCATCGGGGTAGAAGTTATCTCCAACGGTCATCACAAACGCGGGGGGGGAGCCACCATGAGTGCGGGCCATTGCCTCCCCGAGAGCTCGCTGACCCTCCTCTCCAGTCCCCCAATCCCCCAGGACCAGCACGTCGAGGCTCGGGCCCGGGGGTAGGGCCGGAAGGCTCTCCGGAGGCGGGGGCGTGGGGACCGAATCGGTGAAGGGATCTCTGAATAGGCAACCGGCCAGGAACAGGACAGGGAGCAGGGCTATCCGCGGTAGGATCGTGGCCGCCCGGGTCATTGATGTTTCCCCCATTCTTTCGGGAAGAAGTCTCCGAGATCTGACTGAATCTGGTCAAATCCCCATCGAAGTGCGAGGGATCCCCGGGGCAGGCAGGTTTACCGCCAGAAGCTCGGATTCTTTGACGAAGGGGCCGGGAGCATTGCCCGGTCCCGGGAAGTTTGACCCTATCCCGGAAGGAAACACATTATGGGGAGCGGTTTATTCATGTCCGGAGGTCGGCATTCCTGGTATGTATCCCGAAAAAGAACGCACGGGGCACGACGTTGAGCGTTACCCGAAGGAGAGGGCCATGCCTTTGCGGCTTGTGATGCTTCGAACCGGATTACAGGTCTGCGTCCTCGCAGCCCTGATGGCTCCCACGTCTCTCGCGGCCCAGATCCATCGGTCCTCACCTCCGGCAGGCGCCATCACCCACACCGTGGTTCCCGGTGCCCGATACGAGGCCAAGGGAATCCGCCGTTGGTTCTTCGGCGGCGGATACCGGGGCATCTGGGCAACTCCGGTGGAAGTATCCGTCCTGGACCTCGACAATGAGATGGGCGGACTCACGGTCACGGAGACTGGCGGGTACGGGCAAACGTATACCCTCGAGTTCCGTGGAGCGGACGGCCTGGATTACGCCGTACGGTCGCTGGACAAGGATCCGACCCGAAGGATGGATCCACTTCTCAAGGGCACCCTGGTCGCATCTCTCGTTCAGGATCAGACCAGCGGATTCCTTCCCACCGCCGGCCTCGTGGTGGACCCGCTGCTGGAGGCTGCTGGCCTCCTCTACCCCAAGCACAAGCTCGTAGTGGTTCCCGACGATCCCCGTCTGGGGGAATTCCGGGACGACTACGCCGGGCTTATCGGGATGTTCGTCGAACGGCCCCAGGAGGGGGCCGACAACACGGCGGGTTTTGGCGGGTCAACGCGGATCTCCGGAACCGACACCTTTCTGGAGGAGCTGGAGGAGGGGTCATGCGAACGAGCGGATAGCCGTGAGTACCTGAAGGCCCGTCTTCTGGATTTCGTCGTGGGGGACCGTGATCGGCACGAGGGACAGTGGAGATGGGCTCAATACCCAGATGGGCCGGGGTGCCACGTCTGGCGCCCTATTCCTGAAGACCGGGATCAGGCGTTCATCTATAACGATGGCGTCATGATGGAGATCTACCGGATGATCGATCCTCGCATGGTGAAGTTCGAGGACGAATACCCGGAGCCATATGGGTTGACCTTTAATGGATGGGAGGTGGACCGGCGTGTCCTCAGCGAGCTCGACCAGCCGGTTTGGATCCAGGTGGCCGAAGAGCTGCGGCAGGACCTTTCCGATGCCGTGATCGAGGACGCGGTTCGGCGCTTGCCCGATTCCCATTACGCCCTCCGTGGCCGGTGGATCGAACGATCTCTCAAAGCCCGGCGGGATGCACTCACGGGTTTCGCCCTGGAATACTATCGCCTGATCTCCGCCGCAACGGAGATCACGGCCACTGACCGGGACGAGGTGGCAGTCTTCGAACACCATTCGAATGGGAATCTGTCCCTCAGCATTACATATGCGGATGGTCCCCGAAGCGGCGCCCCGTACTTCCAGAGAACCTTCCGGCCCTCCGTCACCGATGAAGTTCGCGTCTTCCTGCGAGGAGGCGAGGATCGGGCCGAGGTCAGGGGAGCCAGTGGGCAGATCCTGGTAAGGGCGATAGGGGGTGGAGGGGATGACGTATTCGTAAACGAGTCTGCGGCTGGCAAGGCCCGTACCCGGTTCTATGACGCCAGGGGAGACAATCTCTTCGAAGGCTCTGCCAAGATCGATGAAGTGCGCTTCGACCCTCCTCCGGCATCGAATCTCATTCACCGAAATGCGTTGGATTGGGGAGGCATCAAACGTTTCCTCCCCTTCGTCACCTATTCCCCCGATGTCGGGGCAACCTTCGGCGCCCTTTTCGGTGCCGACCGGTATGGTTTCCGAAAAGTACCCTGGCATGGTCGCCACACCGCCCAAATCGGTGTGACGTCTGTCGGTCCAGAGTTCCTTCTGGCTTTGGATTCCCGCTTCCGGAAGGCGTTCGGCCCTGCCGATGTAGTGGTCCACCTCGAGTATTCGGGGCTCAACGTTCTCCGATTCCATGGATTCGGGAACGGATCGGAGGTCGGAGAGGACTCGGACCTGTTCAAGGTTCAACAGCAAGAGTTGATCATTGCCCCGGCTATGGAGTGGACCTTCGGGTACGAGTCGACAGAGGAGGAGGAGGCGGTCTCACAGTTCCGCCCCAAAATGCGCATCGGACTCGGCCCAATCGTCAAACGCTCGAACACACCCCTGGACGACAATGCCGAGCAGTACATCGGCATGCTTGATCCAGCGCCCCTGGGGCTCGGTACATTCGGCCAGGTGGGGGGACAGGGGTGGATCGACATCGATACCCGGGACAACGCCGCATATCCCACCTCCGGGCTCCAGGTGAGGGCTTCAGCCTCGGTCTTCCCGAAGGCGTGGGACGTGGAGGATGCCTTCGGTCAGATCCAGGGCATCGCCTCCGGGTTTGTCACGACCGGTATTGGGGGGATCTCTCCGACGCTAGCCGTTCGGGCCGGCGGGAAGAAGGTGTTCGGAACCTTTCCCTTCCACGAAGCCGCCTACGTCGGTGGGCACGATAACGTGCGGGGCCTTCGTGAAGAGCGCTTCGCCGGCGAGGCCTCCCTCTTCGGAAATGCGGAACTGCGGCTCCCCCTGGCAAGGTTCAGCCTCCTCTTCCCAACCGAGTTTGGGATCCTGGGGGCAACCGACGCCGGAAGGGTTTTCTTCGACGGCGCTCTGGATGATGCGGACGACTGGCATACCGCCTTTGGCGGAGGGGTCTGGTTGTCTGTTATGGACCGCATTCCGTCGATAGGTCTCTCGGTGATGAGCGGGGAGGATTTGACCGCGTTGTATTTATCGGCGGGTTTGCACTTCTAAGGGTCCCCTTTGGCGACCTCTGATGGCCTGACCCCTGGGCAGCATCAGGTCTTCGAAGGGCCGATAGGCCTGGCCCCCGGGAAACGGTGGGGCAGGTTTCCTTTAACCATCACCTACACACCCCGGCAGCTTGAACATTCCGATGCGGGTGGAGTACGTGGGGGCCTCTTCCTTGTAATAGTCCCCAA
>JBDHGR010000046.1:0-17179 GCA_039589815.1 Gemmatimonadota bacterium
GGGATACCGACTGACGTTGATGGAGCCCCCGATCCAGTACCGTCCCGGAGTGTTCACCCCCGCCCGCCAGGATGAGAAGGATGTGGTCCCGGATGCGTCGGTCCGGGTCCCGCCGGCTCCACCGCTGAAGGTCCACCCGGGCTCAAGATGATAGGTTGCCAGGACGTGCACTCCCCAGGAGCTCCGGGTGAGGTCGATCCCGGTTTGCTCCAGCGTCCGTGTGTAGGCCTCCGCCCTGACGGCGAGCTCACGCAACGGGGTCCAGCGCCCCACAGCCCTGGCCGTCGTCATGGCATTGTCGTCCGAATCCCCCTCCCGGATGAGGGAGACGTCGGCCCTCGGCCCTAATGTCACACGGACCCACTGGAGTTGCTCCAGAAAGTCGGGGTTCTCCTTCTGAGAAGGGTTCGCTCCCTCCAATACTTCCATGGCAGACCCGCTCCGCCCCTGCCACCGGAGGTTATGAACCAACCCCAACCTCGAGCCCAGGTCATTGGGAAAGGCGGACAGAGAAGCCCGCCAGGCCTCTTCTCCCTCTGGCAGATACCCGCCCCAGGTGAGGGCCAGAGCCAGGCCCCTCCTGCCGTAGAGGTTTTCGGGGTGGTCCTGAAGGATAGCCCGGTACTGGATCACCGCGGAGTCCGTGTCGCCGGACATGGCCAACAGGCGAGCCAACCCGAGGCGGGCCTCCAGGTTCTCGGGGTCCAGAGCCAGGATCCTGTCGTACACCGACCGGGATTCGTCCATCCGTGAGGCACCGCCCAGGATTCGCGCTTGGGCAAGAAGAAGACCCGTCGGGTCTTCGGAGATCCCCACCAGCTGGTCGTAGAAAGCCAGCGACTCGGCGTGTTCCCCGGCCCAAGAAAGGAACTGGGCCTTGGCCTCAAGAGCCTGGGAATCCCCCGGATGGACTTCCAGGATCCGGTCCAGGGCGGCGATGGCTTGGTCCACTTCCCCTCCCCAAGCAAGGACACGGGCCCGGGCCACCTGGGCATCGATGTTCGCCGGTTCCAGGAGAATGAGGCGATCGAAGAGGAGGAGGGCCTCCTCATGACGGTCATCCCAAGCCAAGATCAACGCCAGCCGGTGCAGGGCTACCCCGTCGGTGGTATCAGCCGCGAGAATCCCTCTGTAGAGGCGGGCTGCGGTGTCGGTGTCCCCTCGATTCCAGGCCTCGTCGGCTTGTTTAGGATCGGCGGCGGGGGCAAGCTCACCCGCCCCTTCCGGATCCGGTTTCGTTTCCGGTTCCGGCTCTGCCTCAGGGTCACCTGAAGGCGGCCGCTGGCCGGGGTTCAGGCGAGCCAGATAGTCGTTCGCTGTGGGGTTCTCCGGTTCGAGCTCCTGGACCCTCGAGAAAAACCGGCTCACCTCGGTGAGCTCCCCGCGGCGCCAGGCCAGAATGCCGAGTCCCACCAAGACGTCGATGCTCTCGGGATCAACCACCAACAGGGTTTCCATCCTGGATCTCGCCTCTTCATTAGCCCCACCCCTCAGGGCGACATAAGCGAGGCCGATTCTGGCGCCAAGATGGTAGGGGCACCGAACGAGGGCTTGAGAGAAGGATTCGCGGCTCTCATCCAATGCCCCCGCTCTCAAAGCGGTCCAAGCTTCCGCAGTGACGGGATTCCCGGCGTCCGGACACCGCTCTTGGGCAGCGATTGAAGAGGTGCCGAAGAGAACCGACGAGAGGGCAACGGGAAGCGCCAGAAGGGAAAACCCTATTCGTCCGAGCATGTCAGTACCGGGGAAGGTCGGGATCCACCTCGTCCACCCAGGCGAGGTATCCCCCTTTCAGGTTCGAGACGTCTTGAAAGCCCGTGGCCATGAGGTCCTGAACAATGAGAGCGCTCCTGACCCCCACATGACAGTAAACCACCACGGGGCCGTCCGAGGGAAGTTCATCCAGGCGCCCCCAAACCTCCGCGTAGGGAATGAGGACGGCCCCCTCGTTGGCAAGGTTCCCGATCTCCCATTCATAACGCTCCCGCACGTCCAAGAGGACAGGGCGAGGTCGGGTCTCCAGACGAACCTTCAGCTCACGGGGAGTGATCTGAGGAACGGGTTCCCGTAAACGGACGCCGCCGTCCGGCTCCACTCCACAGAAGTCTTCATAGTCCACCAATTCCTTTAGAGTGGGCTCCTCACTGCAGATTGGACATTGGGGGTTCGCTCGGAGGCCCACCTCGCGGAAAGAGAGTTCCAGAGCATCGAAAACCACCAAGCGTCCGGCCAGGGTCCTACCGACACCAAGGATCAGCTTGATGGTCTCTGCGGCTTGGAGAGACCCGATGATACCGGGAAGAACCCCGAGCACGCCCGCCTCAGCGCAGGTCGGGACCAGACCCGGCGGAGGCGGCACACGGAAGAGGCACCGATAGCATGGACCATCTCCCAGGCCGAAAACCGAGACCTGCCCCTCCCAGCGGTCCACGGCGCCGTAGACATAAGGTGTCCCCAGTAGGACGCAGGCATCGTTCACCAGATACCGGGTGGGAAAGTTGTCACTACCGTCCACCACCAGGTCGTAGTCCGCGAGGATTTCCAGGGCGTTGGCGCCGGACAGTCTGGTTCGATGGGTGGCCACCTCCACATTCGGGTTGAGATCCCAAAGCCGCTCCCGAGCCGAGTCCACCTTTGGCTGGCCCAGCTGGGAGATCCCGTGGAGGATTTGCCGTTGGAGGTTCGAGAGATCCACCAGGTCAGAGTCCACCAGTCCCAGGGTCCCCACTCCGGCCGCGGCCAGGTATGAGGCCACGGGCTGCTGGTGGTGCCTGCGAGTCGCTCATATCTGTCAGGGTGAAACCCTCGTGGTCCAGAAAGGTCCCTGGGAATCTTTCTACGAAGGTCTTCGTTGACAACATCCAATTCAGCAATTACTCTCTACGAAGAAGTTCGTAGAAGCGTCATTCCATGAGGGGTACAGAGTGGACGAGCCGGTGTTTACGGGTCGAGAACTGGACATTATGAGCGTCCTCTGGCGCCAGGGCTCGGGCTCGGTGACCGAAGTCCGACGGGCCCTTGGGGATACCGTGGCGTACACGACCGTGCTGAAGATCCTTCAGATCCTCGAGGGAAAGGGAGCCGTCCGGCACGAAGCAGAGGGCCGGGCCTACCGGTATTACCCCCTCGTCGAGCCGGGTGAGGCGGGCGGGAGCGCGCTCTCCAAGATTCTCGAGAAGATCTTCGGGGGTTCGGCAGAGCTTCTCCTGACCCAACTGGTTTCGGACCAGGAGATTCCCCCGGAGGAACTCGCGCGGATGCGGCGACTGCTGGAAGACATGGCCCAGGAGGAGGACGCGTGACTCTGGCGCTCATGGTTTACGGAATCGTCGTCACCTGCCTCCTTGCAGCCGCCACCTTCTTCCTGGATCGTGGTCTGAGGGGGCTGGGCCGACCCACCCGGTGGGCATGGGCCTTCGGTATGCTGGCGGCAGTATCGGCTCCTCTCGCATCGGTTCTGCGGGCAGGGGACCCGCGACCTTCCACCGGTGAGGCGTCGATCCCGTCTGACCTCCTCTACGACATCGTGTCTGGTGGCACCGTGGGGGGCCAGGGTCAATCAGCTTTCTACTTGAGCCTCGACCCTCCCCTCCTTCTCCTCTGGCTCCTCGCGTCCGCATCGATCCTGTCAGTTGCGTTCTGGACAGCCCAGCGCCTGAGCCGGGCTGCTACCGGATGGCCCCGGCAGCGCTTGGGCTCGGATGAGGTCCTGGTCTCGGACGGACTGGGACCCGCGGTCGTCGGATTGATCCGGCCCCGAATCGTCCTCCCTCCATGGGCCCTCGATCTGGCCGGGGACAAGCTGGAGATGATCCTCCTTCATGAGAGGGAACACCAGGATGCCAGGGACCCTGCCCTTCTCGCCCTGGGTCTCTTCCTGGTCGCGGTTACACCCTGGAACCCGATGTTGTGGTGGATGGTCCGGCGCCTCCACCTGGCCGTTGAAGGTGATTGTGATGCCCGAGTGCTGGCTCGTGGGGTTCCTGTACGACGATACGGAGATCTTCTCCTTGAAGTGGCTTCAAGCGGGCGGACCCCGTCGGCCCTGAAGCCGGCCTTGGCCGAAGGGGGAGACACCTACCTCGAAAGGAGATTGCTGATGATTCGTTCGACAGTTCGAAAGAACCGCTTCGCCCCTACACTCGTGGCCATCATTGCGAGCGCAGGTTTCGTGGCCCTGGCTTGTGAAACCCCTACTCCACCGGTCCCTGTCGACGCCGAAACCACCCTGGAAACCCCTCCTCTCCCCACGGCAATTTCAGAGGCAGAAGAGGGTTACTTCCTGGTGAGAAAAACCGGCGATGGGGTCGAGTACCTCCGCCCCGTATCCCCGAAGGAGTTGGAGCTCATCCAGGAAAACCCGGAAGACGATTCACCTGCTTTCATCGTAAGAGAAGAAAAAGATGATCCGGAATCCGTCGGGGTAATCCGCATCCGAAAGCAGGACCCGAGTGACCAGGATGCCGCCGGTCCCAAACCCCTGATCATTGTGGATGGCGTGATCGTATCCGATCCGAACATCTTCGAAAACCTCAACAAAGACGAGATCGATCGGGTGGAGGTGATCAAGGGTGCGGCGGCGGCAGCCCTCTATGGTGAGCGAGCAGCTGGCGGAGTGATCCAGATCTTCACGAAACACTAAAGGGGGACCGCCAAGGGAGGAACGGAGCACTCCCCGAGATGGACGGAGCCCGGGGCCCCCGGGGTCCCGGGCCCTCGTTCTTGGACCGTTCGAGCGCCCTTCCTACCCCCCCTCCCCCACATCGGAGTAGGCCAACGTCCCGCCCCGCGCCGTCACCAAGAAGGCCTCGGCCTGCTCCCTCAGGGCAGCCGCCCTCTCGTCAGATCCGCCCTCCCATCTCGTAACCACGTCGGCGAGTTGCATCGAGGTCAGGTAAAAATACCATGGGATATTCAAAGTGGACCGATCGGTCCATACCGTCCGGTTTTTCAGGCTCCGATAGGAGTACACGTCTTCGAGGAGGGCCAACGACCGTTCCACGTCGAACCATTGCTCACCGTACCCCTGGGAGCCTCGGATCAAGCCCGGTTCCGTTTCCGCATCCAGATCCCTGGGAATCAACTTAGCCGCCAATCCGTGCCGGACGGCCCAAGGCTCCAGCCCCAGGCGGCCTAGAATCCCCGACGGCGTGGCGAAGTAGATGGGGCGCTGACCGTAGCTGTTGATGATCATGGCCAAAGTGAGCTGATCACCCCGATCCAGGTAGGTGCCGGCCGGATACTGGACCGCCACCGGGCCGAGAGGAACCGAAAGGTCTTCTGTGAACGACCCGCCTGAGATCTGGTCCATATCTTCGGGGGAGAGGGTTATGACCGGGTCCTGGGGCGGAGCCACGGGCGCCTCATAGATGCCACCTCCCTGGTCTGGCCGGAAAGGCCGCTGCAGGCCTGGACTGGTCAGCTCCTGCAGCTGTTTTGGGTACCACCCCGTGTAGAGGTACTGGCCTACCACCACGGTCACATCCTGACGGATTTCCTCCACCTCCTGTAAATACCAGAGGGGGAAGGTGTCGTTGTCTCCGTTGGTGAAAATGATCCCGTACGGCTCCACACTCATCAAGAGGTCGAACGCCCAGTCGCGAGTAGCGTGGTCCCCGGAACGGGAAGCCCACACCCAGTTGGATCCCAGGGGGAGGAAGGCGACGACAAGCATGGGCGCAGCCCAGAGTTGCCGCTTCGCTCCGGATAACGCTTCGGAAACCCTCAGCCATGCTCCTGTCAGGCCCAGTCCCGAGAGCACACCCCAGAGCCCGAAGCTGACAATGAAAAAATAATCGCGCTCCCTCACCTCGTGGAGCTCCCGGGCCTGGACTTCAGGGGCCAGAGAGTACCCGTATTTGAAGTTCAGGTAGAAGACCAGGCCCAGGGTTACGGTGAGGGCGAGCCCGCCCAGGAGGTAAAAGGCCCCTCGATCAACCCGGAATGTCAACCAAAGCCCCCAAAACCCCAGCACAAGGAAGGCCAGAGTGATGGGATTCCTCCCACTCCTGGGAAGCTCTGAGGGATCCAGCCCCCTGGCCCACTGCCAGTCGAAGTACTGGACGTAATTCAACAGCTGGGACCCGAACGTTGCCTGCCGATCCGATAGAGGAGGTTTCTGGTACTGGAAGCGGGACAGGACCAGAGACAGATTCTGACATCCCCTTCGGCCATTGGTGAATACAGAGACCGCCGCCTCGACCACCCCATGGCAGGTCGGATCCCCTTCATTGATTACCGGGTCCTGAGCCGCCCGGATGGGAAGAAAGAAGTTGAATGAGATTCCGATAAGGACCAGCGGCAGGAGCCTGACCAGAAATCCCCGCTTCAGAAAGACCGCCGGGGACACCAGCACCACCATCAAGGCGAGGGCGGGGAGCGGTAATACCGACATGAGGTGGTTCGTGGACCCGAGGGCGATCAGGTAGAAGGCTGCCAGCAGGTACCTGATTCCTCCCTCTTCCTCTC
Organism: Gemmatimonadota bacterium; assembly: GCA_039589815.1. Lineage (GTDB taxonomy): Bacteria > Gemmatimonadota > Gemmatimonadetes > Longimicrobiales > Gaopeijiaceae > JABDNZ01. Next base: position 6,469 of record JBDHGR010000046.1, read on the forward strand.
TCTTGTCCGTCCAACGCAGGGCCAACCAGATCACGGCTGCAATCACGGTGACGCTGATGGTATAGACCTTCTCGTTCACCGTGGACTGGTTCCAAACGGTGAACGCCGTAGCAGACAAGAGAACGGAGATTCCGGCACCCACCAGGGGAGTCCAGGTGGCAGCCTTGAACGGACGTTCCCCCTCGATTTTGGGCTTCGGGCGGGAGAGTTTCAGGAAACCCCAGAGGAGCCGATGAACCACCAAAAAGTAAAAGCCTGCAGCCGTAGCGCTGGTGGCGGCAGCAAGGAGATTCAAACGGACAGCTACCGATAGGCCCGTGGGGGCCAACAGCAGGCTCCAGACCCTCCCCAGAGCCACAAAAAGCGGATTCCCCGGAGGATGAGGAATCCCGAGGATGTGGGCCGTAGCGATATATTCGCTGGTATCCCACATGGCGGTGGATGGGGAGAGGGTCAGCAGGTAAAGAGCGAAGACCCCAAAACCCGCCACCAGCGCCCATCCAAAAGGCGGTTTGTAGTCGGTCATCCGGATCTGGTCCCTTTCGGAAACCGGCTAGGAAAGCCCATTTCTTCTCACCTCGTCTAGAAGTCCGATCACTCGGTCCACCTCCCCCGGGAGGTTGTACACATGAGTGGAGAGTCGCATCCAGCCATAGTCATACTCGGAGATGACCCGCGTCCTCACGGCCGCGACCCGGGCAAGGTGTCGCTGCAGATCGAGGGAATCCACCCCCTCCATGGCAAAGGAAACCATCCCCGATGTCATGTCGTCAGGCTCCGGCGACGCGACTTCGACTCCGGGCATATCCCGAAGGGCCTTTTCGAGCCGCAGGCGAAGATAGCGGATTCGCGCCTCCACCCGGGTCATTCCCAAGGTGTTGAGGAACTCCACGGCCGCCAACAATCCCGCCATCCGGGATTCGTCAAACGTACCCAAATGGTTGAAACGCTGAGCCCCCAACCCGAGATCGTCCCACCCACCCGAAGCCAACGTCGGCCAGAGCCGAGCCCGCCAGTCCGCTCCAATGTACAAGAGGCCCGACCCCTGGGGGGCGAGAAGCCACTTATGGGGTGAAGACGCATAAAAGTCAGGTTGCCAGGAGGAAAGATCCAACTCGATCATCCCGGGTGGGTGAGCACCGTCCACCACAAAAACGATGCCCCTGGCCCGGCAAACCCGGGCGATCTCCTCCACCGGAAGGCGGGTCCCGGTGGTAAAGGTGACATGGGACAAGCTAAGGACACGGGTATTCTCGGAGATCGCCTCCAGGATCGATTCTAGAAGCTCCCGGGGCGAAGCCGGGGGAACCGGCAGGGAAAACACCCGAAGAGGAAGGTCCTGCCGGCTACTCACCACCTGCCAGGGACACAGTCCCCCAATATGTTCGTGGTCCGTGGTGAGGATTTCCCCGTGGGGTTCCAGGTCCAGGCCTTGAGACACGAAGGACATGGCTTCCGTCGTATTCCTCGGAAACACCAAGCCCTCCGGATCGGCGCCGAGAAAAGCTCCAACAGACCTCTTCAAATCCTCCCAGTCCACTCCGGGAGGGTAGGTGGAGGCAACCCGGCGGGTGTGTTCGGTTACCGCATCCACCACCACGGCTGGCGACGGGCCCAAGGTGCCATTGTTCAGATAGATGCGGTCGCGGGGGATGAGGAATTGGTCGCGCACAAAGGTCCAAAAGCCTTCATCATCCGGACCCCCTCCCTCCTGGAGGTCCTTGGCGAGAGCCTCCAGTGCCCTCGGCCAGGCCAGGGTCGCCCCTCCTAGGAGCGAGAGAAAAGTGCGCCGTCGCATCCCCGCTGCCCCCCCAGGACTCGAGGCCCCCCGGGGTCTCATTCCGGGACCACCGCCACGAAGCTGATCTCAACCAGGCCGTCACTGAGAATCTGCCCTGCTGCGATACACTCCCTGGCCGGTGGGTTCGCCGGGAAATACTCTCCGTACACTTGGTTCATCCCGGCATAATGGCCCACGTCGGCCAGATACACCGTCCCCTGGACCACGTCGGTGAACTCCACACCCACTTCTTGAAAGAGCTCCTGGAAGCTCTCCATGATATTGCGGGTCTCAGCCTCGATGCGTCCGTCCTCCATGACCAGAGTTTCCTCGGTCACTCCCAGCTTGCCAGAGAAATAGAAGGTGTTCCCCACCCGCATGGCCTGAGAATAAGGTCGGGTCGGGAGTTGGGAGTTGATGGCCTCCCGGCTCGGGGGTGCCTGCGTCGAGGAGGGGGGAGCCTGGCACGCAAAGAAGAGGAAGGGAAGCAGGTATGCGGCTCGTCTGGTCATGGGTTCCTCTCGGAAGAGGGAAACACGCTGGTGGATCGCTGTCCGCTCCAAGTCTGGAGCGGTACCGGGCAATTTAGCGGGTGGCGGAGGGAATTGGAAAACCGATACGTTTCCAGAATGTTCGTCGGAATCAAACGAGCCCTCGGCTTCGCCTGGGCCTGGAGGGGCGGGACCGCCAGAGTCTCGGAAGAGGACCTGGAGATCAACCGGGGGGACCGCACGGTTCCGGCCACCCTGGCCCGACCCAACTCCGCTTCATCCCCTCTCCCGACTTGGGTGGTCCTCCACGGTGTCACCCGACCGGGTCGCCACCATCCCGTCCTCGTGCGCTTCGTCCGTGCTCTGGCGGGAACAGGGTCGGTCGTGCTTGTACCCGAAATCCCCGAATGGCGGGACCTCTACCTTGCTCCCGATGAAGCCGCCGCCACCATACGGGCCTCCGTCTTCCAGCTGGAGGCTCTCGGACTGGCCCATCCAGGACGAATCGGGGTGATGGGCTTTTCCCTGGGAGTCCCCCAGGTCCTCCTGTCGGCTACCGATCCCTCGTTGGACGGACACCTGGGAGGTGTGGCGGGGTTCGGCGGTTATGGAGACCTCAACCGGACCATCCATTTCCTGTTCAGCGGTGAGCACGAATGGGAGAGCAAAAGCTACCGGATGGATCCGGACCCTTACGGACGGTGGGTGGTGGGAGGAAACTACGTCACCCTGATTCCGGGTTTCGAAGAGACCGGAGACGTGGCCCGGGCTCTGTTGACGCTGGCGAAAAAGGCTGGGGACGTACGGGTGGGCGCCTGGGACCCTTGCCATGACTCCTCCAAGGAGGAGCTCCTGAGGGGGGTCCACCCGGCTCGCCACCAGCTCTTCAGAGCTTTCGCCCCGCCAGCCGGGTGCACACCCTCGAGGGAAATCTCCCGCTATCTGGCGCCGTCCCTGGCGGAAGCAACCCGAACCGCGGCCCCTCACTCCGAACCCACGACATTCCTGGATCGGGTCTCCGTCCCAGTCCGCCTCGTTCACGGGCGAGGCGACCGCCTGGTTCCCTTCTCTGAAAGCCTTCGATTGGCGAGGCTCTTCCCCGCGGATGCGGACGTCCGTGCTTACCTCACGGCACTTTTTTCCCATTCAACAGAGGATGACACGGGAGAAACGGGTGCAGCAATTGAGGAGCGGCTCAACTTCCTGCGGATCCTGGTGGACCTCCTGACCATGGTCTGAGGGAGGTGAGGGTCAGCTCTTCTTGATCAACGTTTTGACCACGGACCGCACTTTCGGATCAGAGTCCTTGGCGCCTTTCTCCAGGGCCCGTAAGGCCCCGTAGGTCCCGATTGCAGCCAGGGCTCGGAAAGCTGCAAGACGGATCTCGGTCGCCGGTTTGGAAAAGAGGCCACCGAAGGCCCGTTTTTCGATGGTCCGGACCACTCCCGGATCTCCGATCTGACCCAAAGCCTGAAGACATTCAATCTGAACCTCAGCGTCTTTGTCCCTCAAAACCCCCATGAGGGGTCTCACCGATCGAGGAGACCTGAGGACCCCCAGGGCCCGGCAGGCGGAGGCCCTTACCCCGCGATCGCCATCATCCAGCATTCCCATTACCAACGTCTCGGCGTCCACCCCGCCAAGTTTCGCCAGGCTCAAGATCGTTTCTTTTCGGACCCGGCTATCCCCGTTCGCCAGTGTTCCGGTGAGGTAGGTGATTGATCCCTCCTCACCCATTTCTCCCAGCAGGGCCACCCCGTTGCGGACCACGAACCACCGGGAGTCCTCTACCATTCGCTGAGCGCATTCCAGCCCGTGGGGGCCCATGGCGCTCATGGCACCCATGAAGGCCCGGCGCTGGGATCGGTCCCTCGACTCCTCGAGGGCGTCTGAAAGGGCCAACGCGCCTTCCCGCCCGATCCTGGAAATCACGGAAACCAACCTGCCCTGTTCGGCTTGGTCTTTGGTGGAGCCCAGGCGGGCCACGAAATGGCTGGCAACAGCCGGTGTCACGAATTCCCGCCCCAGGTCGACGGCCTCCTCGTCGAGCGGGCTATCTCCCTGATGCTCCAGTAGGCTCTGCACGAGCTCGCCGAGAGCCGCCACGTCCCTGTTTTTCGAGAGATCCTCCGCCCGGGATCGGAGACGCTTCGCGCTCTCGGCTCGATCCGAATCCAGCCCTCCCAGGTAGGTCCGGATCTCCTCGACGAGTTCCGGTGGAAGCGAAGGCCTGGGGGTGGAGGCGTCCTCAACCAGAAGCTGCGAGTCCGCATCCGGCCAGTCCGCATCGGGTGAGTCCGAATCTCGCAGATCCGAATCCGGCAGGTCCAAATCCGGCGGGTCCGAAGCCAGCGAGTCCAGCTCCGGCGACACCGGAACCGGCGGCTCAGAAACCCCTTCCAGGGGAAGTTCCGAGCCAGGCACTACAGAGTCGGGAATTACCGATGACGAAGATCTGAAGAGACCTTGGACCCCGCCGACCATTCCGGACAGGTCGGCCTGGATTCGCCGAAATGAGAGGCCCAGTTGGTCTTCCAAACCCCTGAAACGGGCTGACGGTACGGGATCGGGATCGTCGGGGGGAGAGCTAAGCCGCCCGAAAAAATCCTCCATGACCTCCGGGGTCATGACCCTCTGGAGCCTTAGCTCCTGGATCCCGGCGCCCTCCAGGGCAGACCGAAACTCCCCCAGCACCCCTGAACCATCTGGAACTCCTTCTCCGCCTACGCTGAGACCGTCATCCCCGATCCTCACCACCAGCCACCCAAGCTCCCCGTGAATCTCCCCGACGGTTTCAACGGCCTCGGCAAAAGCGGACCCCTCGACGGGCGTGTTCCTGGAAAGGGAGTAAGCATTTGCCAGGGCCGACAACAGGTCTTGTGGAGTCACCATCGAGGTTTCCGGAGATTGGTGATATGGCCGCCGGGACTTCCGTCGACACCTACCGATACTTTCAAACTATCGATGCCGAAGAACGAGCGCGATAGAGGCCCTTCCTGGACCCGGCGGGCCCCAGGCCCCTATTCTTGCTCTCTTCTCTGATTAAGGGATGTTTCGGTCAAGAGAATCCGTCCTCGCAGCGCCGGTGACGCCCGATGGTGAAAACCTACCTTGCCCTGGCCCTCCTTCTTCCGGCCCTCTTTTCGACTCCGGGTCAGGAGAGGGAGGCCCTAGCCCCTTCGGAGGTCACCCAACTCGTCCTTCTGGGGACGGGCACCCCCAACGCCGAGCCAGACAGATCAGGCGCGTCGGTAGCCGTGGTGGTGAACGGGACCCCCTACCTCATTGACGCCGGACCCGGCGTAGTCCGGAAAGCCAACGAAGCGTTCCAGAATGGGGTAGAGGGCCTGGCCGTGAAGGGTCTCGCCACGGTATTCCTCACCCACCTCCATACCGACCACACCGTCGGACTCCCCGACCTGATCTTCACGCCTTGGGTCCTGGAGCGGGAAGAACCCCTCAGGATCATCGGCCCAACGGGAACCACTGATATGGCCAACCACCTCACCATGGCCTATCAGACCGACGTCCGGGTACGGCTGGAGGGCTTGGAACCAGCAAACCCGACGGGGCACCGGGCCGTAGCCGAGGATGTGGATCCCGGCGTTGTCTTCGAGGACGCCAACGTAAAGGTGACAGCTTTCGAGGTGGCTCACGGCGGTTGGAGCCAGGCTTTTGGTTATCGATTCGAGACTCCGGACAGGACCATCGTGATCTCTGGAGACACCAGGCCCTCGGATGCCATCGTGGACAACTGCCGAAGCTGCGACATCCTGGTCCACGAGGTCTATTCTCAGGCCGGGTGGGAGCGGAGAAACCCAGTCTGGCAGCGCTATCATGCCGCCTCTCACACATCGGGGACGGACCTGGGGGAGATCGCCTCCCGAGCCCAACCACGGCTCCTGGTCCTCACGCACCAGCTTCTGTGGGGAGCCAAGCCCGAGGAGTTGGTCGCAGAAGTTCAAAGGGGATTCAAAGGCCTCATCGTATACGGAAAAGACCTGGACGTTTTCTGACGACCGAAAACCATGGTTCGACTGCACTACCCGGTCAGGACGGAGTGTTCACCATGTTGAGAAGAGCTTTGGCAGCCACCTTCCTCGTCACTCTCGGGGCTCCCCTGGGGCTGGCGGCGCAGGGGCAAACCCTCCTCCCGGAGAGCCTCTCGGGTCTCCAGGCCCGAAACATCGGACCGGCCGTGATGAGCGGTCGGATCGTGGATCTGGCGGTGGTGGAGGTGGACCCGACCGTATTCTACGTCGCTTCCGCCACCGGCGGTCTATGGAAGACGACGAACAACGCCGTGACGTTCACGGCCCTCTTCCAGGACGAATCAGTCCATTCGATAGGTGACGTCGCGGTTCACCAGGTGGACACCTCCCTGGTATGGGTCGGAACTGGCGAACGGGCGAACCGCCAAAGCACCTCCTGGGGGGACGGCGTCTACCGCTCCCTGGACGGCGGCGGGAGTTGGGAGAACGTGGGGTTGAAGGACTCCCGCCACATCGGCCGAATCGCCCTCCATCCCTCCGATCCACAGGTTCTCTACGTCGCTGCGTTGGGACACCTCTGGGGCCCGAACGAGGAGCGTGGCCTTTTCAAGAGCACCGATGGAGGTGAGAGCTGGGACCGAATCCTCTTCGTGGACGAGAATACCGGGGTGGTGGATGTAGCCCTCGATCCGGGCAACCCGGAGATCCTGTACGCCGCTTCCTACCAGCGACGGCGCCGGCCCTATGGATTCCACGGCGGAGGCCCCGGAAGCGCCCTCTGGAAGTCCATGGACGGAGGAGCGACCTGGACCAAACTCACGAACTCCGGGTTGGGGAACGGACTCCCAGCTGGGGACATCGGCAGGATCGGGATCTCCGTGTATCGATCGGACCCTCGGATCGTCTACGTCAGCGTGGAACAGGGGCTCCGATATAACGCATCCACAGCCTACGAGGAGCGCCTGGCCGGCGTGTACCGGTCCGAAGATCGCGGAGAGTCCTGGGAGTTCATGAGTGATTGGAACCCTCGTCCCATGTACGCAAGTCAGATCCTGGTGGATCCTTCCGACGACCAGAGGATCTACATGGAAAACTCCTTTTCGTGGTCCGACGACGGGGGCAAGACCTTTACCTCTGCCCGCCAGACCCTGCACGGCGACGACCGCTTTCTCTGGGTGAATCCGAACGATCCCCGGCATGTGGTGAAAGCCGACGACGGCGGATTGGGCATCTCCTATGATCGGGCCCAGACATGGCTCTTCATCACCCACCTGCCCATCAGCCAGTTCTACCGGGTGAGCTTCGACTACAGGAATCCCTACTGGGTATACGGAGGGCTTCAGGACAACGGGAGCTGGGCCGGGCCCAATGCCACCTACCGATCCGAGGGAATCCTGAATCATGACTGGGTGAAGTGGGGGGGCGGCGATGGGTTCCTGAACCTGGTGGATACCACAGACAACCGGTCGTTGTACGTAGAGTCACAGTACCTCGGGCTCGACCGGGTCGATCTGGTGAGTGGCCAACGCCAACGGATCCGGCCCGGGGATCCCACGGGTGCCATCGGACCCCGGAAGAACTGGACCACCTGGCAGGATCTCGAGGCTCCGGAGCAGCGTCTGGGGAACGCCATGGCACCTGCCAACTGGGACGGGCCGTTTCTCGTTTCTCCTCACGATCCCAACATTCTCTACAGCGGCACAAACATCCTCTGGAAGAGCCCAGACCAGGGGCGCAGTTGGGAAGACCTCGGAGACATGACCACCGGGGTGGACCGGCGAACACTGGAGATCATGGGTGAGCTTCCGGTCCCAGAGACCCTGTCCCTGGACGATGGCATTCCCTACTACCCGACCCTCACCGCCATCGCCGAATCGCCGTTGGAAATGGGTGTGCTCTACGTGGGGACCGATGACGGGAACGTACAAGCTTCCAGGGATGGGGGAGATACCTGGAACGAGGTTTCGGACCGGATGCCGGGCCTCCCGGCTGCAGCCTGGATCAATGGAATCGAAGCCTCCCGATTTGTCTCCGGTCGTGTGTATGTAGCTGCCAACAACTACCGGAACGACGATTATGCGAACTATCTCTTCGCTTCCGACGATTATGGTGAGAGTTGGGTCGATCTCACCGCCGGTCTTCCCGCGGATCGGATCGTGAGAACCCTCAGGGAAGACCCCCGAAACCCGACTGTCTTGTACCTCGGGACGGAGTTCGGGGCTTTCTTCTCAGTGGACCGAGGAGTCAGCTGGATGGAACTGGACCTGGGCCTTCCCACGGTAGCCGTGAACGACTTGGTGGTTCACCCCCGGGACAACGATCTGATCCTGGGGACCCATGGCCGGGGCATCTGGATCCTGGACAATGTCAACCTCCTCCAGGAGATGGATCCAGAGATCCTGGGCTCATCGGCCCATCTTTTTTCCACGGAACCGGCGGAGCAAATCCGTTATCGGTCGGAGAAAGGGCATTCCGGGAACATGATCTTTCGGGGTGAGAACCCGGCACCCGGAGCCATATTGGATTTCTGGCTGGCCGCTGGGACCGATCCGGTCCTTTCCGTTCTGGACCAGGAAAGAGAGGTGGTTGCCAGCCTGCCAACGAGGGGCCAAGAGGGGATCAACCGCGTCACGTGGAACCTGCGTTACTCCGATCCTGATCAGCCGGAGAACACCGCGCCCCGGGGTCCCCTGGTGATTCCCGGCCAATACATCGTTCGGCTCGAGGCTGGTGGGTACGTGTCCGAAACGCCCCTCGAGGTGAGGGAAGACCCCAGAATCCAGGTAGCCCCCGACACGCGACGTCAGTGGACGGAGGACCTTTGGGCCCTGAGTGCTCTGGCTGCCGCTGCAGCTTCCGGGGCCGACGAGATCCGCGAGGTGGTGGAAAAGGTGGAAACCGAACCCTCATTTCAAGAGACGCTTTCCTCCTGGTCCAGCGACCTCCAGCGCCAATGGAACGAGCTTCGGAGCAGGACCCAGAGCCTGGTGAGGGAGGTGGAGGGTTGGGTCGGTCCGTTGACGTCGGATCAGCTCTCCCGTAGGGACTACTACCAGGAGATGGTGGGCATCCTTGGCCGGGAATCTCAGGCCATCGCCGCACGAATCGGCGGCCCGGGAAGTCGAGAGGGCTAGGGATGAAGAAAACCATTCTCCTGGGCCTGGCCCTTATCTCCCTATCGACAACCTCCGGCTTATACGGCCAGACGACGGCATTCGTGAACGTCAACGTCCTTCCCATGGACCGGGAGAGAGTGCTGGAGCAGCACACGGTCCTGGTTCGGGATGGCCTCATCGAGGCAGTGGCACCATCCCGCCGGGTCCAGCTGCCTTCCGACGCCCGCATCATCGAGGGAGATGGTTTGTTCCTGATGCCGGGCCTGGCCGACATGCACGTCACTCTCCCTTCGTCCCAGGCGACGGAGGAACAGGTCGGGGACTTCCTGTACCTTCTCCTGGCCAACAACGTGACCGTGGTCCGGGGCATGTCAGGAGCTTCGAACCACCTCCAGATCAAGAGGCGGGTCGCCTCCGGTTCTCTCCTTGGCCCAACCGTCTACGCAGGGGCTCCTCCCCTCGGGGGGCGAAACGCTCAGGACCCCCAGGGGGCCATCGAACTGATGCTGGCCCGCCGGTCGGCAGGATACGACCTCCTCCCATTTCCGGTGACATTCGCCCTGCCGTATGGGATTCCCTGGCAGAGGAGGCCCATTCCCGGGGGTATACCTTCGGAGGGACCGTTCCCGAGGGAATTGGCCTCCGGCGCGCCCTTTCCAGCGGCATCTCCACCGTAGAGCACCTCGACGGCTTTTTGAAGGAAGTGGTCTCCGATGAGGTCCGCAGTCGGATGGATAGGGGCGAACCCGTGCCCCTTCAAACCCAGCTCGAGTCCGTGGTGGGCCGGAAGATGAGGGCGATCGCGGCCCACACCCGCTCCAGCGACAGCTGGGTGGTGCCCACTCTGTACCTCTGGGAAAACCGGCATAAGGCCCTAAACGTCGACTCGATGCTGGCACAGCCTGAGATGCGCTACGTGCCACCGTTCGTCTCCGACGGGTGGATTCTGGAGGCGGCGGCTGGGAATCCGGTGCCCGCCGGGACCGCCCAGTTGTTCGCAGAGGTCCGTGGGAGAATCCTCAGGGCACTCACCATGGCCGGCGTCGGTGTGCTCATGGGCACCGATTCGCCTGATCTGTTCAACATCCCGGGGTTCGCCCTCAGGCACGAGCTCCGGAGCATGTCGGCGGCGGGTCTCACTCCGTACGAAATCCTCGTGACCGGAACTCGGAACGTGGCAGAATATGCCCGCAGAGAACTCCTGGAACCGGGGAACTTCGGCTTGGTGATGGAGGGGAATCGGGCCGATCTGGTCCTACTGAGGGCAAATCCTTTCGAGGATCTCGAGGCTCTATGGGATCAGGAGGGGGTGATGATCAAGGGCCGATGGAT
>JBDHGR010000047.1:0-20513 GCA_039589815.1 Gemmatimonadota bacterium
ACCCGCCAAGGTTCGTAGCTTCCAGGATCAGATCCTCGGACTCCGCTTCCACCTCCGCTTCCCCCTGGCGGATGGCGGCAGGATCTGGAAGGGTAAGGCCAGGATCGAGTTCCTCCAACCTCTCCGATATCGCCTCGGCTTCCCCGTCCTTTTCCAGCAGGACCAACCGGCGGTAGACCTCCATGTACTGTTCGATGGCCTCTTCCGTTCGGTCATGAGATTCCAGCTGGGAGGCGAGACTTTGGCGAATCTCCACATCCTCCGGGGAGAGGTCAACGAACTCAACGAGAGCGTCCAGGGCCCCCTCCACATCTCCGATGGCAGTCTGGCGCTCCGCATAAGCCAGGAAGTTTTGGCGGGCATCGGTAAGAAACCCCTGTGCTGCCCGAATCTGGCCCATCCGCAGGAAGAACACAGCACGGTCTGGTAAATTCCGAAGGACTTTCTTGCAGATTGCGATAGCGTTATTGGGTAGTTCTGCTTCCAAGTAGAGAGTGATTGCTCTCTCGTATTGTTCGACCGCCCCGTTTATTTGGCCAAGGCGGGTCTGAATGTCGCCCACCCGGTTCAGGAGAGTGATGTCGGGTGGTTCGTCCTCGGGCTGGACGCCCAGGGCGGCCCTGTAAAGGTCGAAGGCCTTCTGCCACTCTTCCCTCTGCTCATGGCGGCGGGCCTGCTCTTTAAGCTCTTCGACTTTCATTGCTTTCCACTGATTATGGCGTTGGCCCCGACCGGAACCCGCCCCGAACATCCCGGGTGGAGCCCGAGATGAGACGGGAAAAATGAAGAACGTCCAGGCCCTTTTACCAAGGATGGACGTCGATTCGGGTTGAGTAACCCGAAGTGTCGCAAAATAAACCAGGGTCGAAACCTACACAAGCGAACACCCCGCCACTGCAAAGGCAAATCCCCGACCTCGATTCGCCATCGAGGCCGGGGGAAAGGTCCAACTAGGAGGCAGCCGGCAAGCCAGGTTTTTCGATTTCTCTACCTGTGGCCGGCCTCCTTTGGAGCCAGATTCGGGTTACCGGCCTGGAGCTGATAGGCCCAGTCGAAGATCATTATTGCTGCTCCATCCTGGTCGAAACCCAGTAGAGTCACCCTGATGGCACCGTAGTGGTCCAAGCCATCATCCCCAACCACACGAAGCACATATGTGGTCTGCGGGTAGAGGGGCATGTCGAGGTCGGTGTACCCCGACAGGGGGGCCTGTTCCAAAGCCACGCAATCCGAATCGGAGTCGACACCGCATTTTAGGGCCGTCGTCTCGTAAAGGCCGTCGTAGATCTTCGTGCCTGGACCCGCTACCAACCACCACCCATCGGCATCCACTTCCACCCTGAAATGCCGGCTGGGAGAATCACCAGCCATGATGGGGTAGGTCAGCTCGTCTTGTGAGAACCGGAAACCGGCGTGGGTCGGGACATCCTCGAAAGCGTAGATCCACTCCCCGTGGTAGTCGGGGCGGGGTGTCCCGGTAGCCAAATGGCTCCCAAAGCTCTCGTGGCCCTGGTCGTCGACGGAGGTAACGAAGTAGCTGTAGCTCTCCCCGTTCACCGCGAGAAGGTCGAGGAACCCCTCCGAATCCGTCTCGCCAAGAATAAAGTCATCCTCTCCGTCGGCGGCCAGATACACACGGTAGAAAGAGAAATCCGCAGTGTTTCGGGGATCGTTGCTCCACCGAATGTAGTTGGCGTTGTCCAGAGCTACGACCTCCACGGTTCCAGGATCCGGCGGCGGATCTGGAATGGGAACGAACACCTCCACCGCCCAGGCCGATTCGGTCTCGAAACCGCTGGGGCTCACCGAAGCCACATAGTACTCATAGGTGATGTTGGGGAGAATGTTCACATCCGTGTAGGAGCAGAGACCCTCAGAGCAGTTCGTGACCTCAGCAATGAAAAAGTAGTTGGCGTCGGACCGCCGCCGCCCGTAAACCCGGAAGGGATCATTGTCCCAGGCCGGAGCCAAATCCCAGGTGAGGTAAACGGCTCGATTGTAGTACCAACCGGCAAGGTTCTCGGGGGGTGCAGCATATTCATCGTCGTAGTAAACAAAATCGTCGGTATCGCATGCTGCCAAACCAATGACCATGGGCAATAAAAGGAGCCCTAATCTGGCACGTTTCATCGTTTCCTCCGGGTGAGGACCGTATCTGAATCACTAGTAGGCACGTCCCGTGCCGGAGAGGATCTCCTTTGTTTGCGGGGATTCTCATGGGGATTCAAAAAAAAGTGTCCTCGTGAGAGGACAGGGAAAAATGGAGGAGTGAGACGATTCCTGCCGGGCCTCAGGGTTGGGGAACCTCTGCACAAGCGGGGTGCAGAGGTCCCTTAGAACCGCCTTATGCCAGACCGGTCCTGGTAACTCCGTTGTGAATAGTCGAAGTGGAGGTCCTCCTGATCGGTCAGTGCCACCTCGAACCGGAAGCTCCAATTCCCGGTGGCCGTCTTTCGGAAATCGAAGTGGGCCTCCCACCGATGAAGGTCCCGCGTGAGTTGGACGAAGTGGTCGTTGAACGACCCCGCGAGGATGTCATAGGAGGTCCGCCAACTCACATCCCAATTCTCGGTGAGGCTGAAGCGCAGGTCCCCCTGGAGCATCTGGTTGGCCTGGGCCGTTTCCGAACGGGGCCGCTGCATGGAGAAGCTGAGGTTCGCCCGCCAGTTTCCGGAACCTCCGGACCTCCCGCTTACCCGTCCCCGGTTTCCCTGAGACGGATCACTCCCTCCCGGTATGACGCTGGCCTCATCCGTCAGCGAGGGAGCGAAGGGATTCGATTGGGGATCGCCGCTGGTTGGTTCAGGTAAAGCGGAGGCAGAGTCCGTCTCTTCGTCCCCTCCACCCAGGAGGGCTCCCAGGAGGCGGAATGGGAGGGACCTACCGTCCAGAGCGAACCCGAAGTTCATGGATGTAAGGTGGGGAGAGAATTTCCGGGATGACGCACCCCCGCCTGAACCTCCCTCTCCTGCCTGGTCATCGAAGAGGTCGTGGGTCACGGTGAAGTTGAGCCCCCGGAGGTAATCCGAAGAGACAGTGTTCGTCATCCTCGTGGTTGTGATCCCCCACAACCAATCATCCCTTTCGGCAGCTTTCTCGAAATCATAGGTGACGGCCGTGGTCCGGAGGGCCAGGATCGTGGTCTTCTGACCGGGCAGAGCCTGTGATGGGCCCAGGAGGGAGTCGGCCAGGATGGAGAGGGAATCGGCGGCGAGAGAGTCGGCCAGGAGAGAATCGATGGCCATGGGGTTGTAGGCGACCCCGGCCGAGTCCAACTTCGCAAGCAGGAGAGAATCCTGCGAGAGGCCAGGGTCTTCCAGGCGGCTCGCCGCTGCCGCCTGAGCCTCGGCCGCGGCTTCTTCCTTCAGCTTCGCCTCGAAAGTCTGATTCAGCGTGATGCGGAGCGTCCTCTGGGCCCCCACCTCAGAAGCGCCGAAGACCTGGCGTTGGAGCTCCGTGGGGCTCACCTCCGGCGAATAGGAATAGTCGAAGCTCGGGCTCATCTTGTGCCGGATGGCCTCGAAGGGCCCGAACCCGGGGAAGAAGCCGTAGATGTCGCTTCTCAGTGTCATGTTCATCGACATGCGAGTGGGCCCGGAGACAAACGACGAGGCCAACGGGTCCCTGTCGGATCGTACGAGTCTACTCGAAACGCTGAGACTCGGGGTCAGGGTGGTTGAGCCGATGAGACGCTGTTGGTATCCCAGGGACGCGTTCCAACCAGCTTCCGCCTGAGCCGAATCCTGGAGAGAGAATGGATCCTCCGGACCCAGGGTTCCGATGAGCGGCATTCCCAGAGGAACCTCCTTGGTCAGGTTCTCCGAGAAATCCAGACCCCCGCCCAACGAGAGGTTTCCAAAGCTCAAACCCGTCGACACCCTGGCGGTGGTCTTCACCTGGTCGGCCAGGGAGCTGCGGAACGGAAGCGTATCCGACTGGGGTGCCTTATCTGAGATGCTGCGCCGAAAGCTGGTGGATCCGGACCAGGTGATGTTGTTGTAGAACCGGGCTTGCGACGCGGGGGCCTTGAAGAACGTTTGGGGAGAGAGGGAGAAGCTCAGGTTCGGCAGCGTCATCTCAACCCTGTCATCCGACAGATACTGCTTCCGATTTGCGCTCAAGGTGAGGTTCCCAAAGTCGAACCGGTGGGAGACTCCTCCCTCGGAGTCGATGGACTGAACCACCTCTCTCGGGTCGAAGGAGGTTTGGCGAACCATGGATGTCGACGAAGCATAGCTACCCCGGAACCGCAACCCCGTCCTCTCACTCATCTGCCATTGGGTGTTGCCGCTGATGGCCCTCTGCTGGTCTCCCGCTTCCCGCCAGAATTGCCGATAGTTCAGGTTTCCGTTCATGAACTGTTTGGCCCAGTTGAATCGGGCACTCCCGGTGAGTGACAGGTGCTCTCCACTCCACCAATCCAGGAAGACGGTGGCGTCGTAGTAGTCGCTCATGGCCCAGTAGAAGCCCAGGTTGGAAACCCTCCTGGAGTAGCTCTGGGATGTCCGGACGATGTCGTTGATGCTGAAGGTGGGAGTCAGCAAGCCCGAAGACCGACCCTGCTCCAGGTTTTGGACCATGAACGGGAGCCAGGCCACCGGAACATCGGCGAAGTAGAGTTTCACCGGCCGTGCCACCAGGAGGTTTCCCCTGACGATCTTCACATTGTTGGACGCGAAATGGTAATGGGGCTCCTCCAGCTCACACGACGTAAACATGAGGCGGTTACCGAAGGACGCCGTATCGGTCACAGAAGTGAGGTCGCCGTGGACGATCCACTCTCCTCCGCCGGAATACTTGGTCGTGGCATCCATGGCCGTGCCGCGCTCTTCGGCAAGGTCGAAAACGATAGTCCGGCTCTCGACGGGATCTCCCTCCTCAGGTTGGAAGGAAGCCGCCGAGCCCGTAGACCATACCTTCCCCTTCTCGTCATCGTAAAAAAGGGAATCGGCGGTGAGCTCGATCCCATCGGCGAAGATTCTGGCTTGGTTGTCTGGTGTCCCCAACAGGACGAGTTGTCGATCCTCAGCTCCGAAATCGGCCCCGGTGGACTCGTATTCCGTGAGCGAATACCCCTCCAGCTCCTTCAGCGCCATGAGGATGCTATCCCCACCGCTCAAGGGGCTCCTGCCCCTTGCGGGGGCGGCCCGACCTCCCACCCCGCGTTGCCCCGATCGGGATTCGAGCCGCTCTCGCAGGGAATCCGGCATGAGCGAGTCCGGAAGGAAGTAGGTGGAATCGATTCCGGGCGGTTTCGCCAACCCCTCGAGTTGTTGTTGAATCCTGAGCCTGGTCGAGTCGACCGGGATGGTGTCGGCCGGAATCGTGTCAGGAGGCTCTGTCTGAACCTGGGCGCCCAGTGGCTCCCCCAGCACAGTGGGAACCAAGAGGAGGATCACCACCCAGGCCGGAAGAGGGCTCCTGGACCTCGCCCCCGATCTCATTCCGACTCCACCGATCCCTCCGGGGGATCGGAAGATCCTTCGGCCTCCTCCCGGGCCTTCTTCTTTCGCCAGATCATGCGCGAAAGGAGGATGCTGAACTCGTAGAGGAAGAAGAGGGGAACCATCAACATGATGGTCAGTGTGATAACGTCCCCTGGCGTGAGGAAGCTGGCCAGCACGGTGATGAGCACCATCGCGTGACGGCGCTTCGACTTCAGGAACTCAGGCGTCACCAACCCCAGCGCAGACAGGATCATCACCACCACGGGCAGCTCGAAGATGACCCCGAAGCCAATGAGCAGCTTGGTAATGAAGGCCAGGGTCTTGGCTACCTCGAGTTGCTCCTCCAAGAACTCTGCCTGAAAGTTCTGGAAGAAGGTCATGGTGAGAGGAAGTGCCACGAAATACGCCAGGGCCACTCCTGCGGAAAAGAGAATCAGTCCCAGGTAAAGGGCTGGGACGATGGCTCGTTTCTCGTGCTTCTCCAGAGCTGGGGAGAGGAAGGACCAGATGTGGTAGACGATGATGGGAAAGGCCAAAAGGATCCCAACCACCAAAGGATCCCAACCACCACGGCCAGCTTCAGGGTGACAAAGAAGGGATCGGCGGGGGAGAGATAGATGAGGCGAAAATTCTCATCTGCATATGCGACCCGCATGGGTCGCATCAAGAGCTCCATCACCCCGAAATAGTAGACGAAGACAAACCCAACGACGGTCCCCACGACCACGGCGAGAAGGCTCCAGAGTATCCTCCACCGGAGCTCCTCCAGGTGGTCCAGAAAGGGCATTTCCCCTCGTCGCCGTGCTATATCCCCAAGGTTTCCCATATGGAGGTTTCTATGAGAGCGGGAGCTCTTCCTGTTCCCTGGCTTCGGCTTCCTGCCGCTGCCGGGCGTTGAGGTCGTCTACAAAGTGTTGGAACTCTTCGATATCCTGGAAGTTCCTGTATACAGAAGCGAAACGGACGTATGCAACCCTATCAAGAGGTTTCAGCACATCCATGACCAACTCGCCCAGGAGAGAGCTGGGAACCTCCACCCCTGCTTGTCTGGAGAGCTCGTCCTCGATTGCGTCGGCCAACGATTCTACCTGAGATGCCGACACCGGTCTTTTCGCACATGCGAGTTGAAGGCTCTTTACGAGCTTTTCCCGGTCGAACTCCTCTGCTGATCCATCCCGCTTCAGCACCTGAATCGTCCGGCCTTCCACGTATTCATAGGTAGTAAACCGCTCCCCGCACTCCAGGCACTCCCTCCGGCGACGCACGGCACGACCGCCTCGGCTGGTCCGAGTGTCCACCACCCGGTTGTCAGCACCGTCGCATTCGGGGCATCGCATAGGTCGTTGGGAATCCCGGGAGAGGGTGGTGCGCCCCGGAGGACGGGGAAGAGCCGTAATCCCGGTCCCTACCCGATCTCGTCGAGGCGCTCCTGGGCTTCTTTGGCCGCATCGGTGTCCGGATAACTGTTCACCACCATTTGGAGGTACTCCCGGGCGTCGGCGAGCTGCTCGAGCTGGATGTAGGTCTCCCCCACCCGGTACAGCGCATCCGGAACCATTTCAGCCGTCGGGAAGAGCTCCCGGACCCTCAGGAATGCCGGGACCGCCTCTTCCAGCCGCTCCTCCTGGACCAGGATATCTGCGAGGTAGTAATGAGCGTTCGGGGCCAGGGGATCGGTGGGGTACTCCCTGAGGAACTGCTGGAAGGCCCGCCTGGCGGTGTTGAGGGATCCGTTATTGAACTGGGTAGCTGCAGTGTTGTACATCTCAACGGGGCCACCGGCTCGCTCCTCCGCCGGAAGGAATCCAACGTCCATTCTTCGCCCCGGTTCCGTGTCCGTCCGCATGGGCGACACGCCAACGGACCTCCCCGACTCGATGAGGTCCCGAATGGTCATCAGGGACTGTTGGTTCATTCGAAGGAGCTCCTGGATGGTAAGGATCTCCTGCTCAATACCTTGCAGCCGCCGATTGATATCACCGCGGGATTCGAAGATGGCATCGGATTGGCGCCCTAAGGTGTCCTGGACAGCCATGTTCAGGCCCGAAAGCTCCTGGATGGCCTCCTGTTGCCGGTCGGCAAGCGCCCTGATCTCGTCCTGGACGTCCCGAAGATCACCTTTGGTGGCACAGCCGGTGAGGGTCAGGCCCAGAAGACCCACGACCAGCCAACGGATCCCTGGCACCCGGGTACCGGGGTCATCCCCAGTACCCGGGAAAAGGGATGAAACGAATCTCATCATTTGCTTACGGGGCGCCCCCCGGGTTGATAGCGTTTTGACCCGCCGTGATGATGAACTCACCCCGCCGGTTCATGGCCCAGGCGTCCTCATTGCTCTGATTCGCCAGGGGGCGATCCTCCCCGAAGGATACTATGGCGAACCGTGACGCATCGAGGCCGAAGTTCGTAAAGAAGTCTACTACGGCTTGGGCCCTACGGTTCCCCAACGCATCATTGTATTCGTTCGAGCCACGCTCGTCGCAGTGGCCCTCTATGCGGAGCATGACGCTGGGGCTCGCCCTCAAGATTCCCAGCTTGTCCCTGAGAATCCGCTCGGCATCCGGGCGAATCTCCGCCACGTCGTAGTCGAAGTGGATCCTCTCGACCAAGGTGGCCCGGGCGGCGGCGATTGCAGCCTCGCGAGCAGCGGCCTCTCTCTCGGCTGCCAATCTGGCCAACCGGTCGGCTTCAGCTTGTGCCCGTGCGATGGAGTCGGCCCGCAGGGAGTCGAGGTAGGCCTGTGAGGGCCCTGTGGGCTCCGGCGGCGGAGGGGGATCCTTTTTGCAGGCGCCCACAAAAAGAACTGCTGCCATGGCCGTCGTAACGAAGGTGCGGTATCTCATCCCATCTCCCAGTTGAAAAAGGGTTCGAACGCAAGAACACACCGAAGGGCATAACCCCCCGAATCTAAAGGAGTTTAACGGCCGGGTCAGGGCCGGGCTCACACCAAGGCATATACCTCAAAACCCACCTGCGCGCAACGTCTCCTCCACCGATCTCGCCAGCGACGGGGACCATTCCGGCGCGTTGGGCCGAATGTTGGGAACCAGGGACCGAATTCGACCGGTCGCGGCATCCACCACAAAAAGGCCGTAGCCATAGCTCCGCTCCCCGGAAAACACCAGGTGGCGCCCGTCGGGAGCCCAACTCGGGTCTTCGTTGTTCCCCTCCGCCGTGAGCTGAAGCACCTGGGGCACCCGGGTCTCCACCTCCGCCACCAGGATCTGATACCGCCCGTTTCTTTCGATCCGCCCGTGGAAGGCCACCTGGTCCCCAATCGGCGACCAGTCAGGAGATGTGTAGTAGCCGGCGGAACCAGGGACATATGGAGAGATGAGGTCCGCCTGCCCGCCCCTGGCCGAGACCACCAAAACCTGAGGAATGTGGGTCCCCAACCGGTTGGAGTTGAACGCGACTCGGCTCCCATCAGGCGAGAATGTGGGAGAGAGGTCTTCCCACCTCCCACCCTGAATATGAGTCAGGCAGCAGTCCCGTTCGACATCGTAGCTGAAGAGCCCCGTCCGGTTGTATCCCATGATACCGAATGCCAACTGCCGACCGTTTGGATGATAAGCCGGAGTCGTCAGCTGCCCTTCCCTTCCCGGGTTCAGGACGGTCTCCCTGCCTGTTCTGAGATCCCTCTCGAAGATCTGATGAGGTTGCCAGTCCACCGATTGCACGTAGGCCAGTTTCTCACCGGATGGGTGCCAGGCCGGAGATTTGCTGATGGTCCCATTATTGGTTATCCGGCGTAGGTTCTCGCCATCAGAATCCACCAGGTAGATCTCCTGGATTCCGTCACCCAGGAGCCTGGAGAAGGCGATCCGACTCGCCGCCATTCCGGGTTCATCGAAGATCCACTCCACGATCTGGTCCGAAACCCGGTGAACGGCCATCCGGAAGTGTTCCGCGGAGGGGTCCGGGAGGGTGAATCTGGCCTGCTCCCTGAGCTCGGCATAGACCACGTTGTGGAGGTCCAGGACCAGAACATACCCTTCCCCCATCCCTTCCACCTGTCCAGAGACAAGCCAGGTAGCTCCGAGTTGATCCCAGAGGGTGTAGTCCATTCCCTCACCCACCAGGGAGGGAGGAATTGAATCCAGCAGCTCGAACCGGTCAGAATACCTGAGGTCCCGGGCAATGATCGCTTCAACCTGAACGTCCACTCCACCGCCGCCAAACCTGTTGCTGAACGGTTTGATGGCCAGGACTGGTTGGTAGCTGGTCTCGTAGATCAGGCCAAGGCGAACGCCGGGAAAGGTGTCCCCGGGTTCCTGCCCGACCAATGCGCTTGTCCAGGCATTCCCAAAGCCAAGAGGAAGAGCTGCCGATAGGGCCAGCCATTTGATTGCCTTCATTCCATCCTTCCGTCCCTTGGTCGTTTTCGTTTCTCTACTCATCCCTCTTCCGGCTTAGACGGGTTTAGACTGCCTGGAGATGCCCCGGGGCCGAGATGCACCCCGTCAATGCCCCGGGGCCTGAAGGTGAAGAGGATCGGAAGGAGATCCCAACCCAACTCTTCCGGAAGAGGTCCGAATCGCCCGGTCCCGGCACATTCCACAGCTCCCATGGCCGCATAGTCGAAATTTACATTCCCCGACCGCTGATCGAATTCAATGGTCCGGCCATCAACGGTCCCATCACGCTTTATCACGAAGACGATGGATGTTTCCAGGCGCCCTCGTCCTCGATACTCGAAACAGCGTTGAATCTGTCGTTGGATGTTCAGATAGTAGTCGGGAAAGTCCCTCTGCAACCCCTCCATCCGAATATTCAGATCCTCGCCGCTGATCTCCTCTGAGGGCTCCGGATCTCCCGTTTCTTCAACGGGGTCAGGAGGAGGGGGCACCGGGGTTGGTTCAGGTCGCTCCTCGACCCGGACCTCTTCCTGGACCACCGGGGGAATCTCCTCCACCACGGGCTCCGGGGTTTCAACCACCACTTCTTCTTGAGCCACCGGTTCGGGTTCTGGCGCCTCCTCCGTCGGCGGAGGCGAATACATCGTGATCTGAATGGTCTGGTAATCCACCGGGTTTGATTCCGGCATCTGCGCGATCCAAGCCAAGACAACCGCACCGACATGGACCCCTGCCGAAGCATAGAGTGGCTTTTTCCCTGGCCTTTCCCGGTGCCTCATATTCTCCTACGGATCGATGATGGGCTCGCCCACCAGACTGATGGTAATCCCTTCAATCTGTGAGACAGTGGCTATGATCTGCAGGACATTTTCCCAGTCGGCTCGAGCGTCGGCCCTTACCAAAACAATCTGGGCTCCGCTCGCCCGTAGCAACTGGGGTAGGGACGTCCGCACTGCATCGGCCGGAACGGGCGTCTCGGCAAGGAATACTGATCCGTCCTCCAGCACGGTTACGATGATGGGCTCGGTCTCCGAAGTCAGGGGAGCCACATCGGCCTCGGGGACCTGGATCTCCACGCCACCTTGGAGCATGGGGGCGGTGATGATGAAGATCACAAGGAGCGTAAACGCCACATCCACCAGGGACGTGACGTTGATATCGGCCTTGATGGGAAGGTCCTGCCTGCGGGTCCTGCGGGCGCCGGCCTTCATGGATGGTTATACCTTCCCTTCCCTGGCCAGCGTTCCAATGAACTCGCTGGAAAACCCCTCCATCTCCCCCGTTACTAGGTTCAAACGCCCCACGTAGTGGTTGTAGGCGATCACGGCTGGAATGGCCACGGCCAATCCAACCACCGTAGTGACAAGAGCTTCGGCGACCCCGGGAGCGACTGCTCCAATATTGGTGGAGCCGGTAGCGGTGATCCCCAGGAAGGCGTTCATGATCCCGATGACCGTGCCCATGAGGCCCAGGAGGGGAGAGATTGATCCGATGATGGCCAGCCAGTTCAGCCCATGGGCAAGATCGTCACGCTCTTCCGCTTCTTCTTTTTCCAGGACCAGGCGAAGGGCTTCAAGCTGGGTCAGCGATAACCCTCTCTGGTGGGGAGCGCCCTCCCGGAGGGCGCCAGGCCTCAGCTCGCTGAAGAAGTTCACCCCCTGCCGAAATACCCTCCGATATGGGGATTCCGGAAGCGCCAGGACAGCTTTGTACGCCTCCTCCAGGGTCTGGGCTTTTTCCATCTCGTCCAGAAAAAGGTCCCCCTGGAACCTCACCCGGCGGAAGTGCTTCCATTTCCAGAAGATGAGCCACCAACTCAGAAAGGAGAATCCAAGGAGGACCAGGAGGACGAACTTGGTGGGGAGGGTCCCTCCCACGACCATGTCCCAGGCGGTGGTGGGCGTCCTCATCTGGAGAAGCACCAGGCTCGCTGGTACAGACTGGGCAGCGTCAAGCGATACGAGAAGGTTCCACATCAGGTGGTCGGTCTCCCGGTTGCGATGTACTCGTAGGTTTCCTGTAGGCCGCCCTCGAGGGTCCACCCAGGGGCCCAACCCTGGGCCTGGAGGCGGGTCGTGTCCAGACGGCTGTGGCGTAGCTCTCCCGGCCGGGGAGGCTCGTGCTTCCTACCCGGTTGGAGCCCGGACACCCGCTCCAGAGTGTCCGCCAGCAGGTTGACGCTGACCCCATTGCCTGTTCCGACATTGAAGGCCACATCGTCCAGGCGCCGATTCTCCTCATAAGGCATTCCCGAGACCAGCATGTTCGCCGACACGATGTCCTTCACGAAGGTGTAATCCCGGGTTTGCTCCCCGTCCCCGAAGATGGTGAGGGCCTCTCCGGCCAGCAGGCGACTGGAGAAGATCGCCACCACGCCGGCCTCACCATGAGGATCCTGCCTGGGCCCATACACATTCCCGTAACGGAGTGCGACGTACTCCAAACCGTGGATTTCTCGGTAATAGTTCAGGTAAAGCTCGCCGGTGAGCTTCGTCACGCCGTAAGGGGAGAGTGGAAGCTTTGGAGCGGTCTCGGGTGTCGGGAACGTGTCGGGTTCCCCGTACACTACCCCTCCACTCGACACAAAAACGAAACGTCCAATGCCAGTTTCCCGGGCCCCCTCCAAAAGATTGAGGAGCCCCAGAAGGTTCACCTGGGCATCATACTGGGGGTCCGAAACGGAGGCCCTCACGTCGATCTGGGCCGCGTGGTGATTGACCAGGTCGAACCGTACCTCTCGGAAGATCTCTCGGATCGCCGGATCCCGGATGTCCATCTCGACGAAAACCGCCTGGCTGGGAACGTTCTCTCGTCTTCCGCTGGAAAGATCGTCCACGACCCAGACCCGGTCGCCCCGAGCGAGATACGCGTCAGCGACATGGCTTCCGATGAAGCCTGCCCCCCCAGTTACCAATACCCGCCTCGGTGAGTCGATCATGGTTTATCAAACAAAGGGAAGGCTGCAGGGATCGGGCCAACCTCAGATTCCGGAGAATGGGGTGATCTCCGGTCCGCCGGGGGATTTGAGATTCTGCGACTGAACCGAAACGGGTCAGGCGCCAAGGAACGGAGCATCGGTATCTCCGGCATTGTCCGTTACCGCATCTTTCCTACAAGGCGGAGTCGGTCACCTATGGCCAAACCCGGGTGGGTGATGCTCACTACCCGTGCGGTTGTCAGGTTCCCCTGCACCCTTACCACCTGTAACCGGGCCCTTTCCAGCCCAAAGGAAGGCCCGGGTTGGCCCACATGGGCCCGGAACAGATCCCCGATCTCGATGCCCTCGTCTGCCCCGACGTCGAGGAAGGCCCGGGCACCGAATCCCTGGATCCGTCTCTCCTCCGAGAATCCGAGGATCACCGCCGACAGGCTGCTGCTTACGGGAAGAGGGAAATCGTCCGGAACGGGCCGGTAGTCGGGAGCCGGTCTTGCCCGGTCTCCAACGCGGATCCGATCGTATTCGGAGCTGACCCTGGCCTTGATCTCCGTGGCATCAACCTCGGTGACAACCAGGACCCCGGTGGGCTTCTGAACGGTTCCCAGCTTTCGGTCGCTCCACCCCGTCCGGACGCTTTGAAGAAGGTCTCCAACCTCGACGTGCGTTCCATCCGCTGGGTTGATGAACACCTCTTCCCCTACTCTGGCCGAGCCGCGGGACGTCCCCGAGATCTGGACCCCCAACAACGCTCCCACGGTCCCGACGGCCGGGGTCTGGGTCCCGGGGGCCTCCAGCCACTCCGCCGCATACACGAGCCCGTGAGGTACGGCATACCCCCCGGAGCGCACCCCGGTGCCCGGGTCACCCGCCATGGCCCGGGGGAGTGTACTCCCGGATTCGCTTCTCTCAGTCAGCGCCGAATAAAAGACGGTTCTCTCTACAGGCCGGGCCCCGGAGGCTTGCCCCCTCACCGCCGGAGCGGGTTCCACCACCTCTTCCCGCTCCGCTGGCACCTCCCCTTCCCTCACCACCGCCACCCCGCGGACCTCTGCACCCGCGCCACCCACTCCGGGGATGATCAGGGATTGACCAATCTCGATGAGGTCCGGGTCCGGTACCTGGGCCCGGTTGGCGTCGTGGATCAGAGGCCACCGAAAGGGGTTCCCCAGATAGCGTTCCGCCAGCTCCCAGAGGGTCTCCCCCTTTACTACCTCATGGGTGATCCTCCGTTGCGGAGGAACTTCCTGGGTCTCGGAAAAAGTTGGGAGAATTACGAACAGGAGAGTTACGACTAGAGACCGGCACATGATCGGGTCCTTTTCCAGAAAAGACAGGCGTTTTCCCACGCCTATCAGTGCTTCGAAGATATCCGAGGTCGTGAGTAGGGTCAACGCATTTTTTCCAATTCCCTACAAGTGTTTACGAAACCTTAACGGTGTGATCGGTTGCGTCCCCACCAGTTCCGGAGGAGTTTCCCGCCCCATGGGCCGAGGAGCCCGGTTCGAGGTATTTCACCAGGACCCGTGCATCTTCCCTCGGATTCTGGTAATAATCCTTCCGGACCGAAATCTGGTTGAAGCCTCGACTGGAATATAGACGAAGGGCTCTCCGGTTCGAGGCCCGAACCTCGAGAAAAAAGCTCTCAATTCCTACGGCTTCCGCATGGGAGATGGCGCGATCCAGGAGCGTCGAGCCGATCCCCCTTCCCTGTGAATGCTCTTCAACCGCCAGGTTGGCCAGCTCACCCTGGTCCAGGACCCACCAGAGAACGGCATACCCCACCACGTTCCCATCCTCTTCTGCAACCAGGAACCTGACCCCGTCCCGGCTCAAGAGGGACCGAAAGGTGTCCGGCTGCCAAGGGTTCGAGAATGATTGGGCTTCGATGTAGGAAATCGCCGGTAGATCCACGGGAAGTCCCAGCCGAATCCTCACGGCCTCTCCCGGGCTATCGAATCCGCCTCGGCCGGTCACCGCCCTTTCCCCCCTCCCCTTGTTTTCCACATCCGCTCGGCCCCCGACTCCCTCAGGTAATCCGGCTCCCATCGGCCTACATTCTCCACCGGCCTGGCGTCCTTGCTCACGGAGAGGAGGCGAAGCAGCCCCCCGGCACTGGGTCGACCTGCGGGATGGGGTAGGATTCGGTTCCCGGCCCCCTCTAAGAGATCTCTGTGCCGGAGGGCCCCATCCCCCATGAGGAGAGCCCCGGGAGGAACAAACGCTTCAATGACCTCCCCCACGGTGGTGGCGCGAGGGGACAGGAGGGTTTCCAGAGAGCTGTGAGCCGGCCGGTAGGCGGCAGCGTAGACCCTGTCCCCTCTAGCGTCGAAGAGGACGAGACGTGGCCTGAAGGGGTCATCGACGACGTCAGCAGCCGCGCCGGCCAAAGAGGAAAACGCCCAAAGGCGGAGCTGCAGGGCCCAGGCCATGCCCTTGGCCGTAGCAGCACCGATCCGCACACCGGTAAAGGACCCCGGTCCCGCTCCGACCACGATACCGGCCAGATCACTGATACCCGCTCCGGCCTCTTCCAGGACATTCCTGATCTTGGGTACGAGGAGGGACGCGTGCTCCTCCTCGGCTCGGAGTTCGGTCCGAGCCAGGACCTCCAGCTCCCCCCCGGGGCCTTCGCCCCCCAACGCGACGGACCCCTCCTTCCCGGAGGTGTCCATGGCGAGGAACAGGCCCCCATCCGTGGAGCCGTCGGGGGTCCGTGCCGGGTTCATTCTCCTTCACCTTCCTCCAGACTTTCGAGGCTGAAAGGGAATCCCGGAAGGCCTCGGGGTTGTCCGAAACGTGTGACAGCCACCTCCCGCAGCCCGGATTTGCCGTCGGGCACCGTCAACTCGATCTCCCACCGGTTCTCAGGAAGGAATGCCCCTGCGCGTTCGGGCCACTCCACAAGAACGAGTTCCTGGGCTGATCCGAGCTCCTCCCAGCGGAGTTCCCACAGCTCCTCGGAGGATATCAGCCGGTATAAGTCCATGTGGACGACGGAGATTCCACGGGCCGTGGGATACTCGAACATGAGGTTGAATGTCGGGGACGGAACCGGCCCGTCCACACCTGCACCACGGGCGACGGCTCGAGCGAGAACCGACTTTCCTGCTCCGAGGGGCCCCTTCAGGCCCAGGAATAGAGGTCCCGAAGCCTCCTCCCCGATACGATTTCCCCAACGAACGAGATCGGGCTCCGTGAGAATCATCCCGCTCACCCACCCCCCTCGGCCGCCTCGTGCAGCTCCTCTGCCAGGGACCGCCGGGCTTTTTTGCCTTTCCCCGCCGATGCATCTTCCTCGGCCTTCAACTCGAAAAGCTGGTCCCTGAGGAGGGCCGCTCGCTCGAAGTCGAGAGCCTCAGCGGCCTGCTCCATTTCTTCCTCGAGGATCTTGGCGTATTCCTCCCGGTTCACTTCGTCGGCATAGGTAGCAGGGGCCTCCGCAACCTTAAGGGCCGGTTGATGTTTTGCATCGGCCACACGGGTCGAGAACTCGATCTCCTCCACCGATTTCTGGATGGACACCGGTGTGATTCCGTGGACCTCGTTGTGGCGGATCTGGAGATCCCTCCGCCTCTCGGTTTCCTCCAAGCAGGCATGCATGGAGTCAGTGATCTTATCTGCATACATGATAGCCCGGCCGTTCACGTTCCGAGCGGCCCGACCGATCGTCTGAATCAGGGATCTGGCATCCCGGAGAAACCCCTCCTTGTCCGCGTCGAGAATCGCCACCAGGGACACCTCCGGCAGATCCAGGCCCTCCCGGAGCAGATTGATCCCAACCAAAACATCGATCCGGCCCAATCTCAACATTCTGAGGATCTCCATCCGTTCGATGGTATCAACCTCCGAATGCATGTACCGAACCCTCACGCCCACACTCGAGAGGTACTCGGACAGGTCCTCCGCCATCCGTTTGGTGAGTGTGGTGACCAGAACACGCTCCCCGCGGTTCTCCCTTTCTCGAATCTCCGCCAACAGATCGTCGACCTGACCCTTTACCGGCCGGACGTCCACTTCCGGGTCCACCAGCCCGGTAGGCCGGATGATCTGCTCCACTACCACCCCACCGGCCTGCTCCAGCTCCCAGTGGGCCGGGGTGGCACTCACGAAGACCGCTTGGTGGATGACGCTTTCCCACTCCTCGAACTTCAGTGGTCGGTTGTCCATGGCGGAAGGGAGGCGGAAACCGTGCTCAACCAGGACCTGCTTTCGGCTTCGATCCCCCCGGTACATTCCGACGATCTGGGGAACAGAAACGTGGGATTCGTCCACGATCACCAGGAAGTCGTGGGGAAAGTAATCCAGGAGGCAGGCGGGGCGTTCCCCCGGGGTCCGTCCACTGGTGTAGAGGGAGTAATTCTCGATGCCGGGGCAGGTTCCCAATTCGAGCATCATCTCTACGTCGAAGTTTGTTCTCTGTTCGATACGTTGAGCCTCGAGAAGCAACCCCGCTTCCTGAAAGTGGGCGATCTGTCCCGTCAACTCCTCCCGAATGGCGGGAACCATTTGTTCGATGGTGGTCCGACGAGTCACATAGTGGCTGGCCGGGTAAACGGCCGTTCGGTCCAGGTTTGCGATGATCTCGCCGGTGAGGGGATCGAAGCGGGTGATGCGTTCCACGTCGTCCCCCCAGAGCTCAACCCTGATTCCCTGTTCCTCATAAGCCGGGAACACCTCGATGGTATCGCCTCGGACCCTGAAGGTCCCCCGTTCAAAGAGGTAGTCGTTTCGCCTGTACTGGATGGCAACCAGACCCTTCAGGATCTCCCTTCGGCCCTTTTCCTCCCCCACGCGCAGATGCAGCATGAGCTCCCGGTAGTCCCGGGGATTCCCCAGCCCGTAGATGCTGGAGACCGAAGCCACGATTACGACGTCCTCCCGCTCCATGAGGGCCGATGTGGCCCTCAGGCGGAGTCGCTCGATGTCCTCGTTGATCGAGGCGTCTTTTTCGATGTACGTGTCGGTAGCAGGGACGTAGGCTTCAGGTTGGTAGTAGTCGTAGTACGAAACGAAGTACTCGACTGCGTTATTGGGAAAAAGCGCTTTCAGCTCCCCGTAGAGCTGGGCGGCGAGGGTTTTGTTATGTGTCATGACCAGCGTCGGTCGCCCGTGGTTGGCGATGACGTGGGCCATGGTGAACGTTTTCCCTGTGCCAGTGGCGCCCAGGAGGACCTGGTATGGATCTCCCCTTCCGAGGCCCTCTGTGAGCTCGAGAATGGCTCGAGGTTGGTCTCCTGTGGGATGGTGTGGAGACTCCAGGCAGAACTGTGTCACCCTTGCAGATCCTCTTCCCCGAAGTGCTCCCTCCGCTCCACATCCAGCACACCCTTGACCTTCCTGACGGCCTTCACGACCCGGTTCAAGTGGCTCAGGTCCTTGACCTCCACGACAAAGTCAGCGTCCATGCCACCGTTGGTGGACCGCATGTCCGCGTGCTGGATATCGGTGCCCGTATCGCTGATGGCTTTCGCCACATCTGAGAGAAGCCCCCGGCGGTCGGTACCGTGCATCTGGATCTTCACGAAGAAGCGCTCACCCTTTTCCGCGTTCCACTCGATATCCACCCTCCTCTCTGGATCCCGAGAGAGGTGAAGGACGTTGGGGCAATCCACCCGATGGATGGACACCCCCCGGCCCCTGGTGATGTACCCAACGACCCGATCCCCCGGCACCGGCTGACAACATTGGGAGTACCGAACCATGAGGTTTTCCAACCCCTGGATCCTCACCCCTCGATCGGATCGGGTCAGGACGGCACTGAGCCGCTCCAGCGTTGTCGCGGCCCGCTCAGGTACTCTTTCGGGGTCGTGGTCGGGGTAGAGCGCCTTCAGGACCGCGGTCGGGCCCAAATCTCCCCTTCCAAGGGCCTCGTGGAGATAATCGGCATTCCGAAAGCCCAGCATCGGGGACACCTCATTCAACCGATCCTCGCCCAGCCGGTCCTTCCGAGCCTTCCGAACAGCCCTCTCCAGGATCTCCTTCCCCAGGGTCACCGCCGAGTCGAACTCTTCCTTTCGGATCCATTGACGGATCCGCTGCCGGGCTCGGGAGGTCTTCACGAAGGCCAGCCAGTCCCGGTTCGGTTTCTGTTTCGGAGAGGTCATGACCTCCACCGTATCCCCGTTCTTCAGCTTCCTGGAAAGGGGGGCGATTCGTCCGTTCACCTTGGCTCCAGCACAGTGGAGCCCGACCTCAGTGTGAACCGAAAAAGCGAAGTCGATTGGAGTGGACCCCGTAGGCAGCTGTTTGACGTCCCCTTTCGGCGTGAATACGAAAATCTCCCCCTGGAAGAGATCCATGCGGAGGAACTCCATGAACTCCTCCGGTTCACTGGCGTCCTGTTGCCACTCCAGGACCTGCCGGAACCAGTTCAAGGCCTCGTCGACCTCGTCACCCCTCTTCGGTTGGCCAAGGAGAGTTTCCTTGTAACGCCAATGGGCGGCGATCCCGTATTCGGCCGTCCGGTGCATCTCCTCGGTACGGATCTGGATCTCGTATCGGCGCCCCCCCGGGCCCACTACGGTCGTGTGGAGGGACCGGTACATGTTGGTCTTCGGGGTCGCTACGTAGTCGTGGAAGCGTTCGGCGATGGGAGTCCAGCGGGAATGGATCACCCCCAGGGCGTGATAGCAGTTGGGGAGGGAATCGGTGATGACCCGCATGGCCATGAGATCGTAGATCTCTTCGAAAGGCTTCTGGCGGGCCTGCATCTTTCGATAAATGGATAAAAGGTGTTTGGGTCGGCCGGTAACCTTGGCCGGCACCCCGGCTTCCTTGAGGGCTTCAATGAGGGGGCGCTGCATTTCCAGGATCTGGCGCTCCCGATCTTTGCGACTTTGCTGGACCCCCCGCCGGAGCTCGTCGTATGCCTCCGGTTCCAAAAACTTGAAGGCCAGATCCTCCAACTCCCACTTCAGGGCGGCCATGCCGAGTCGATGGGCCAACGGTCCGTAGATCTCCATCGTCTCCAGTGCAATCCTCTTCCGCTTCTCCGGAGCCAGGTGTTCCAGGGTCCTCATGTTGTGAAGGCGGTCCGCCAACTTGATGAGGATGACTCGGGCATCCTGGGCCATGGAAAGGAGGAGTTTCCGGTAGTTTTCTACCTGCTGCTCCGTATGTGACCGGAACTCCACCCGACCGATTTTGGTGACACCATCTACGATTTGCCCCACTTCATACCCGAACTCTTCTTCGATATCGGTGAGGGTAATCTGAGTGTCTTCCACCACGTCGTGGATCAGCGCGGCAACGAGGGACGCCGTGTCCAGCTTGAACTGAGCCAGGAGGGTGGCCACCTCGACCACGTGGGTCACGTAGTCTTCACCGGAAGCCCGTTTCTGGCCCTCGTGGGCCTCGGCTGCCATCTCGAACGCCTTCCGGACCTGATCCACATCCAACCGGTCCGGATACCTCTCCATAGCCCGGGCCAGGGGGCGCGGCAAACCCCTTATGGTCAGATGCCCGGAAGGGGCACCATCACCATCTACTGCTGTCCGCTCGGAATCGGGAGTGATTTCGGTAGCCATGGCTAGGAGCCTGCCCCGGTAAGGGGGCGAGTCGCGTTACGAGCGGCCTGTGTGCTGGCAGATTCCGAAGGAACCGCCGCGAGACCGCCGAGCGAAGCGCAGGCGAAACCCAAAGGGCACAGGGGGGTTGCGGCCGGGCACCGCCGCGCAAGCGGGGGTCGCGGCGTCAGAACTCCTCCCCGATGCTTTAACATCGCCTTCGTCGTCCTTCCTTGTCTGGTGCGCGCAGCCGAGCGATCCATGG
>JBDHGR010000048.1:0-14331 GCA_039589815.1 Gemmatimonadota bacterium
AGCATCGAACGGGCCCCACGGCATCTGGCCCAGATCCATCTCGAGCCCGACACGGGAATTCGGCCCATCCCAGGAACGTACGATGACGGGGACCCGCCTTACGAGGGTCCCGTCTTCTCCTCTCGGCTCTCCGCTCATCTCCGCCTTGCTCGGGGGTGCCTCAGTTAGAGCACCTTGACACGAAACCTGGGCAAAGCGCAAGTCCGTCGGGACCGGTGCTGGTTTGACTTCGCCCAGGAGACTCTATGTCTGAAATATAATGGATGAAACAGCCGGTAGGTAAACAAATGTATACGCTGGCCGCCTAAGCCGGGTTGAGGCCCTTCCCTCATGGATCCAAGCGGTAGCCGGCCTTCCGCACGGTGAGGATATAACGCGGATTTGCCGGATCCTCCTCCAGCTTTCGACGGAGCTCGGAGAGATGAACATCCACCGTCCTGGTGTTGATATCCGCGTTTCCGTACCCCCAAACTTCTTTCAGCAACTCCTGACGGCTGATGACCGCCCCCCTTCTCTCGAGAAGTGCGACCAGGAGATCAAACTCTTTCGGGGTCAACTCCACCGGGTCGCCATCCCGGGACACGGTCCGAGTGGAGGGAGACACGTCGACTGCCCCAAACGTCATCACGCCCCCGGCCTTGCCTTCGGAGGCGTCTCCTCCCGCGCTCGTTTGAACCCTCCGGAGCAGGGCTCGCACCCGGGCTAGGAGCTCTGCCGTGGAGAAAGGTTTGGTGACGTAGTCGTCAGCCCCGAAGTCGAAGCCCAAGACGACATCCGATTCTTGGCTTCTGGCCGTCAGAATCAGGACAGGGAACCGTTGACCGGACGTCCTAAGTTCCCGAAGCACGTCAAAACCGCTCTTTTTCGGGAGCATGATATCCAGAATGAGGAGATCCGGCATGTTCTCCCGGGCAGAAGCCAGGCCCGATTCACCCTCCCCCGCAACCTCCACCTCGTAGCCCTCGAATTCCAGGACCTTTCGGAGACCGAACGCCAGGTCCTCGTTGTCCTCTACCACCAGGATGCGGGACATGGATCAGCTCCTTCCCTCTGAGTCACCGGCGGACAGGCTCTGAGCAAGGGATCCCTCAAGGGGTTCTTCATAGACAGGGAGGCGAATAACGAACCGGGCGCTTCCGTCCCTGCCTTCTTCCACCCAAGCAGCGCCCCCGGAGGCTTCGGCCAGTTCCGCAACCACCGATAGCCCGATCCCACTTCCCCGGACCTGGCCCTCCACGTCCCTCTCGAGACGGTGGTAGGGGTCCCAGATCCGAGCCCTCTCTCCAACCGGAATCCCCGGTCCCTCATCCTCAACCGAGATCCGGACCCATCCATCCCGCTCCACAGCGCCCATGCGGATGGTCTGTCCTTCAGGTCCATACTTGAGGGCATTATCCAATAGGTTGGCCAACATTCTGTGGAGGCCACTCCGGCTGGCCGACACCTCCAGACCTGGTGGGGTCACCTCGATCTCCAGGGCACCTTCTTTGGCCTGGACCAGAGGGGCGAAGGCTTCAGTGAGGTCCCCGATGGCATCCTGAACCATAATCCGTTCGTTAGCGCCCTGGGCTCGGGGAGCTCGGCCCATGCGGGAGAAGTGGAGGATGTTCTCCACCAGGTGGGTGAGACGTCTGGCCTCGCGGTTGATGACCTCGGTGGACCGCACACGCTCTTCGTCGTTCTTTAGCTTTCCGTCCGCCAGGAGCTCTGTGAACATCCGGATATGAGTGAGGGGAGTCCGAAACTCGTGGGACACCCCCGATATGAAATCGTCTCTAACCTGAGCCAGTTCCTCCTCTTTTCGGATCTGGACGAATGCCGCGATCCCAACCCCCACCGTCATGAACATGAGTGCCAAGAGCAGGGGCAGCCGGGCGCGAGGAAGCCCTCCGATGACCAAGGTGGAGGCCGCATCCGGCCTGACGCCCACCTCCACAACCAGGCTTCCGAACTCTGCGGAAAGGGTGTCACCTACCACTACCACGTCCGGGTCGGGAACGGGAGAAAGGAAGATGGGATGGCCGTCCTGCGTGCTGACGGCCAGGTGCAGCAGAGAATCGTTGGGCTCACCTCCCACCACCGCCTCCGGAAGGAGACCCCCCTGCCGGTACCAACTCTCGAAAAGCTCGGCTGATGCAGCGAGGCTCGCCTGGAGGATAGCGATGGCCCTCCCCTCCCCTTCCTCGCCACTCCGGTCCAGGGAAGCATTGAAGAAGAGGGCAGACGGCTCCCTCAAACCTTGCGACGGCCCTACCGTCCGAAGTGCGATCCTTTCCGCTGGAGAGGCCTCCCAGCTGGCCCGAACCAATCCGGCCGCCCTGCTTTTTTCCCCAAACGGAACGGAGTCCGGAAGGCTCTCGACTTGATCGGATACCATGTCCAAGATCAAGGAAACGGCGCTCGCCCTGAACTCGCTGCACTCGCAGCTCACGCGCCGAAGCGCGTACCCCAGGTTTCTCTGGATCTCATAGGGGGAAGGAGGGTCGCCCCGCCGGATCTGCCTCGGGACGTCCGCGAAGACCTCCCTGAAGAACCTATCAAGGTTCCCTTCGACACGACGGGTATACTCGGAGACGGCGATCTCGGCGTAATCGCGGAGAACTCCCTCGGCGGTACGACGATGAGACCGGGCTGCCCCTACCGCCTGGAACCCCAGCCACAACGACAGGCCGAGAGTGACCAGAAGGAAAAAGAGCAGTAGCGGCATTCCACGCCGGCCGCGAGATCGTGTCTGTTTCATATCAACCGTCAGGGGAATCCGTTGGCGCCGTGCCGTTGGGGCATGATACGCCGGGTTCCCATGAAAGCTAGGGAAAGGAGCGCAGAAGCAACAACAATATCAGCGTCTGGCAGGTTCGTGTCTCGTAAGAATGTGGTAAGGGCCCCAAGCCAGCTTTCGGGCCCTCCAAGAAGCCGGCTTTCCCTTGCTTCCGCCTGCATCTTCCATGTGACCGTCCGATGCGGCGTCGGGCGATCATACTCTATCCCAAGAAAACAACATCCCGCTTCGGCAGACCTGATGTCCGAAGGAAACCACAATGTCAGGCACGCCCACCTCCCAGGAAGTGTTCGGGTTACTGTTCGGGTGACGCGAGGCTCCTGAGGGTGAAGAGCTCAGCTTTGAAGTCCCTCATGGACCGGGACCCCAGGCTCGGGTACACCCTCCAGGGTTACATCTCCACGTCCTATTTCAACCGGTACCTCGACACGATGAAGAAGCTCCAATCCATCGTGATGAACCTTCCCGTTGAGGCCCGACCGAGAACCAGCACCGCCACCTGGTCATATGCCGGCCAGACCCAGACAGGCATCGTTGACGAATCGAGCCCCCGGCGAAAGGTTTCCACCCGGCCCCGTTGAAACCCGGCCGCTGGGAAACTGCGTAGTTCAGGGTAGGACGATGGGGGTGCCCGACCCCCTTCAGCTCACCAGGCCGTTGGAGGAATAGGATGCCAGAACTGTCGGAGGTTCTCGATTATCTGATGGAGAATCAGATCCTGCTTGTGTTGGCAGCTTTCCTTCTGGCCTTTTTGGGCTATGCCCTGGTGAAGCGGTTGCTAAAGATGGCCCTATTCGCCGCCGTCTTCATAGGAATCTACTTCGGCCTGGTCTACCTCCTGGCCTGAGGACCTCATCTCTATCGGCTCAGAATCGGTGATCTGTGAGGGGCCGTCGTCGGTTCCCGCTATCAGGAATGCCTCGTCGAGGGAGGGTCGTCAAACACTACCCCGATTCCTGGTCGTGGGTAATGGGGGAGAACGTCGAGCGGCAGAGGGTAGGCGTGAACCTATCCGGTCCCCAGGAAGTTCTGAACCAGGACCGCCACGATGGTCCCGAAAGCCAGGACAGCAAGGAATATGGCGGCCCAGTCCGCGGTTGTTGGGCTTTTCATTGGCCTTCCCCACCCCTCCCCTTCAGCCACCGTTTCGTGTCAAGGACCACCAGCTCGAAGGTCCGCATGGGGCAGAAGAAGTTGCACCATGGGGTCTGGATAAGGAGGGACGCGGTCAGAACGATGAAGAGGAGGAACCACTGCACGGTGGAACCACGGAGGGCAAAAAGGGCGGCAAAGGGTTCGTAGCTGGCCAATGCCGGCTGAAGCATGATAAGAGCCAGGAAGAGGGCTGAGAAGACCACCACATTCCGGACCCCTTCCATGAGGCGAACGGCCCAAGGGGGAACCTTCAACTTGAAGCCCCCGATGGCCCCGACGACTCTCTGTGCAGCCCCAAAAGGACATGCGTAGAGGCAGTACAGGTTCCTGCCGAAAAAGATGGAAGTCAGGAGAAAGCCCGCCAACAGCAGGTAGATGGCCAACGCGTTTCGTGGGTCCGGCAGGTACCCCGAGAGAAATGCGGTAATCTTGGCCAACGTGATGGGTGAATTCTCCCAGAAACCCAGGACCAGAAGCCCCACCAGCTGGCCCGCCCAACGCAGTTGCCTTCTGATGGGTCCCCCAAGACGATGTCCCACCACCCCGGCAGAAAACAGGACCAGGATTACGAGCTCGAGAAGGCCGAACTCGAAGGACCTGGGCGGAACCGGTAGCCGAATATCGAAGGCCAGCCCGGCCACCTTTGTAACCGAGGCCCTTACGCTCTCCACGATGGCGTTTGCCGACAGCGTGGCCCCGGTGACCGCCACCACCTCCTGATAGTCGTAGTTGATGGCGTCAAATGGAGACCCGACAATCCGGCGGGAATACTCGGGCGCTCGAACCATGCGCCAGAAGATCGGGGTCTCCCGTTGTTCCACCACCCGGACTCCCGCCACCCGACCCAGGGTGTCGATCCCCACGAGCAGGAGCATGGGCCCGCCGTATCCGGCAGCGCTCTCCGCACCGGCCCAACCCAGCAGGATCTCACCATCACCGTAGACATGGTGAATGCCCTGTTGGACTTCCATTCGTTGGGACTCGGGAAAGATCTCCCTGATCGGAGAAACGAGGTCCGGGGCGTGATGGGTGCGGCCGTAAACGAGGGCACCGGCCAGGAAGAAGGTGGCGATGAAGATACGAACCAGGCGGGCCGGGGGTCTCCTCACCGGACCGGCTCCCATCGCCGACCCCTACGCTTCTGAAACGGCATCCTCACCATCCGAGACCGGTCCGGCCAACAGGAGTCGCCATATGCCAACGCCGGCGATGATGGTAACAAGCCCAAAGAGGAACCCACCCCGGGTCCCCGCCACGGATTCACCCTCCCCAAAGCTCGTCCCCACGAAAGCAATGGTGAAACCGGCCAAACCCAACCAGAGCAAGAAGAGCAGCCATTTCCAAACGGGCATGGGAAGCCCTCGGTCCGCTGCCCAGGCCCGAACCGCCATGATCACCACCACGAAGAGGATCCCCTCGACAAACCAGAACAAACCGGAGTTGAAGATCTGCATGGGTTCCCCCTAACCAAGGTCTATGAAGTCACCGGTCCGGAGCCACCAGGGCGGCTCACGATAGGACGCATTCTTCCCTCCCAGAGAGGGCATGAAATAGTCCTGCGGATCCGGGCCCGGATAGAAGCTCTTCTGCATCGAGGTCAGAAGTTTCTCCGAGAGGCCCGTGGGATCGTTGGCCGAGACCTTCATGGCCGTCTTGTGGAGCCAGTTTGCCTTTCGCGTATAGGGGCAGACGCTCACGCAAATCCGACACCCCATGTTCCCCAGGTTCGAAGTCCAGAAATTCTGGCACTTGGCCGTGTCGATCTTCCAACGCCGGTAGCCCCTCACCTCAACCTTGTCGCCCATTGGGATTGCGCCACTTGGGCACTGCTCCGCGCAGACCTTGCAGTGGAGGCAAAAACCGTCCACTCCAATGTCGATGGGTTTGTCCGTCGCCATGGGGAGATTCGTTGTGATCACAGCGGGCCGGATGTTACACCCCACCTCCGGCGTGATCATGATCCCATTCCGGCCCTGTTCACCCAGGCCGGCGTCGATGGCAATGGGAGGAACCATCAGGTCATAACTGGTTCCCGGGACATGGGTGCGAGCTGGATACCCCAGCGCTTTGATGAACGCCGCCACTCGGGTTGCGATGATCCGGGACCTGGAATACGCGTCATTCGAAGTGCCGTAGTTGGGGTTCGCATACAAGGGGTCCCAGGACATGGGGGTACCCACCACGATCGCATAGGTCCACCAATCCGGGATCTCCAGCGGTTCTTCGAGGTCCTCGAAACCCCTGCCTCTGATGGGATAGCCGTAAACCCAGTCGGGATTCAACTCCGTTATCCCCACCAAAGTCGAGCCGAGTTGGAGGGAAATGACCTTGATCAGCTCAGCGGTCTTCGTCGGGTCCTTGAGTTTCATGGGTTCAGGGGCTCGCCCACCCCTACCCCGGGGATAGTCGTTCACCTCCGGGGGACCCGAGATGGGGCCAGGCCCAACCGCTCCCATGGCGGCCGACCATGCTTCAGCCAAAATGAACTCATCACCGTATTCGGCCGAGTCGGCCCTGTTCAGGGGTTGGAGCTCATCCGAGTTGAGAATGTCCAGATCGAGATCCTGGGGGTTGGCTTGGTAGTGACTCCTCAGGGGCTCGGAGAAATCTTCGGGAGTCACCGGGCCGGATCTTGGGGCGGTCTGGGACGCGTCGGAGGGCGCTCCCGCCGTCGTGGTCTGGCCCGGTGGCCGGCCGCCCATGCCGGGGAATTCTCTCCCGCCTCCCCCTCTGAGCCGCATGTACTCCCGCATGAAACGGCCGCGGCGCTCGAAGATCTGCTCGACCCGGGCGTCCGGTCGGCTCGTCGGTCCCACCTTCAGATAGGTGGGCTCGTCCACTTCATACCGCCCCCGGTTGAAGACGAGGCTGGCTCCCTCCTGGTTTTGCCACCCCAGGTACGTGTTGGGGTCCTGCCCGGCAGCATAACCGAACGCCCCGAGACCGGCGCCCCCGGCCGCGGCGCTCGCAAGGCCGGCAAGTTTCAGGAAATCCCGGCGATCTACCCCAGTCCCATGTTTCCCGCTGACTCTCTCCCGCGAGTCGGAGTCGCCCATATGAGTCTCCGTCTTGGTTGGTGTTTCCTCGTCCCCACACAGTCGCCCGCCCCGGCCATCTCCTTACTTGACCCGGGAGCCCACCGCACCGTTCAGGACAGGCGACTCACATTTTCTCCCGGGCCGTAATGCTCTGTGAACCGTCCAACTCCCAGAACTCGGTGTCCTGGGTTTGTCTTCCGTATCCACTGGCCTGGTCCAGCTTCACCATCACCTTGTCAGCGGACACCATTCGCCCCTCGATGGTGCCGCGGATCATCCGGTGTAACCAAGAGTTGTTTGGTTTGTTGAAGGGACACACCCGTTTGCAATTTGAACAGCTGAATCCGTTGAAGTCGTAGCAACCCTCCACCTTCGTATACCACTTTCGGGCGCCTGGATGATTGGAGCCCGAGGAGCCTTCCCAGGTCATGGGTCCCTTGGTCACCGACTCGCTCGGACAGTCGTCCGCGCAGAGCATGCAGGCTTCACAGAACTCGGTCACGCCGAAATCGATGGCGGAATCCGGGACCAAGGGCATATCGGTGATGACCTTGGCCAGGCGTACCCGAGGGCCGTACTTGGGGGTTACCAGGAGTCCCATACGGCCCAGTTGACCCAACCCCGCATCGATGGCCATGGGGATGGATAGGCCTACCCCATTCCCTGCCGGTAAGGCACGGTATCCCAGTCCTCTGATGAAATCGGACAGCTGGGAAGAGGTGATGGCCATCCGGGAATACCCGTTTCCCACCGCGGCCGAAGCGAGGCGCCCCGGTGAGTTAGAGATCCCGTAATAATCCTCTTCGAAAGCCAGGGCCACGACCCGGTTCATCGATTCAGGAATATACCAGGCCTCTTCGGTCTGCTCGAACCGGTCTCCCTCATAGTGAACCGGAATCGTCCGTTCCGGGTCCCCCCGTGCCGGATCGAAATGGTCCGAGTAGACCCAGAGCGGATTCAGTTCCGCCACCCCCGCCAGGGAAGCCCCGTAAAATAGAGCCGCATGACGCACCGCTTGCGTGGCCTCATCCCAGGTCATGTCCAGGTCGGCCGGGTCCCATGGGCCCATGCGGTCGAGTCCTGCCCCTCGGACCTGCCCTCCCACCCCGTCCCAATCGTAGTCGCGGCTCCCATCCATGCTGGCGTGGCGCCACGCCGCCGCCATGAGGGCATAGTCCAGGCGGGTCTGGTTCGGGATTATCCCCCCGCCATCCACCAGGTTTTTTCGGGTGATATCCTCACTTCGCTCAGGCCGGTTCAAGCGTTCCGGATCCCAAACATTCCGGCTGAACATCGTGAACTTCTCCCTCATTCGAGTGAGGACCGCCTTGTCGATCTCATACGGGAATCGACCTTTTGTGAGCTTCTCCACAACGAAGCCGCCGTATTCCATCTCCGATTCGACGACCACCCCTCTGTTCGTAGCCCCCAGAACACGAGGCGTGGACAGGAGGCCACCCAGGGCTGCCGAGACCCCACCGAGGGCCCCCGCCCCAACCACGGCTGAGCCAGACCCCAGGACGGTCAGAAACCTTCGCCGGCCCATCTCGCTCTCAGACATGACTTCCTCCCTCCCCCGGCCGGATTCTATCCACCCTTTCACCAGCTCGCCCGGAGAACACCGTGCGGCCCAGAACCACGGCCCACACCACGGCCACGAACCCAAGGATAGTGCCCATGACAGCAGCGCCCTTCGGGGTCCCCTCCCGAAGGAAGCTGACCACCACTTCCAGAACGAACACTGCATAGAGGAGACCCAGGAATGTCAGCCCCCATTGCCACCAGGTGACCGAAAGGGTCCTGGTTCGAGCCAAACGAATCAAAAGCACGAGACCCGTTGCGGCGCAGGCCCCGATGATCAACTCGGCCATCGATCTCCCCCCGGTATACTCGACAAGCAACTTCAATCGCCAATCCTGGGCCCTTTCCCCCAACTGGGCAACTCGAATGCAGGTCGACTCGGCCATGGGTCACCTGGCCTGGGACCAATCCGGGCATCATGTTGGACCGAACCTAACCGCAGCGGGAGGAGCGAAAGTGATGCGGGTTTCTTTTCATGCTCTGGTCTTTTTGACCTTCTTGAAAGCGCCCCTTGGATCCCAGGAACTTCACTTGGCCGAGATGGGGGAGTGTTCCTTGGAAACCGGCGATGTGATCCGTGACTGTAGGATCGGGTACAGGACTGTGGGTGCTCCTAACGCCGACACCTCAAACGTGGTCTTATTCACCACCTGGTTCGGGGGCACCACCGAACAGGCGCTTGGGTCGGTAGGAGAAAACGGTTTCATCGACCCGAACGAAAACTATGTGATTCTTGTGGATGCGTTTGGAAACGGGGTTTCCTCCTCCCCTTCCAACAGCCCCACCCAACCCGGATCCCTCTTTCCGAGAATCTCCATTCGGGACATGGTCCGGCACCAGCACCGTTTTCTGACAGAGAAACTCGGCGTCCAGCACCTGAAAGCCGTGACCGGGATCTCCATGGGTGGCATGCAGACCTTCGAGTGGGCGGTGGCCTACCCTGGTTTTTTCGAAAAGGCTCTCCCCATCGTGGGATCTCCCCGCCTGGACACCTACGATATCGTCCTGTGGGAGACGTACCTCCGGATCCTGGAATGGTCTTTGGAGTGTGACTGTCAACCGCCGGCCGCCGTGACTCAGGGACTCTTCTTCCTTATGGGGGGACCGGACTACCAGGCTCGGGAATCTCCGCGAGCCCGGTTGGAAGAGGTGCGGGCGGGTTTTGAAGCGGCAGAGATTCCCCCCGCCAGGGCCTGGAACCTGATCAGCCAACTCTACGCCATGATCGGTCATGACGTGTCTGCACCGTATGGCGGGTTGATGGAGGCTGCGGCATCACGTGTCGGTGCCGATATGCTGGTCGTCATCGGGCTCACAGACCATGTGGTCACCCCGGGACCGGCCTTGAGCTTCGCAGAGCAGATCGGTGCCGAAGCCCTGGCCCTGGGAAATGACTGCGGTCACAGCGCTTACAGCTGTGCCCCTGCTGCCTTCAAACCCCGGGTGGCTTCCTTCTTGGCTAGGTAGATGGGTCCTACCGTTTGATGGGGATCGTCGGGAGAAGCCTCTCCGACCATAGGAAAAGCCGCCCCTGGGGGCGGCTATCTCTGGACAGTCAGAAGATTTCAGGCCCCCCAGACCTCGTCATCCAGGATCGGGTATCTCTTCTTGCTATGGACCGGACAGGAAGGATCAGGCACCAGTTCGCAATCCGCGGTGTGGCGATCAAGGGTTTGATTGCCCTCACCCCGCATAATCAACCAACAGGTGCAGTCTTCCACCTCGTCCACTGGATGCACATGGGAAGAGCCTTCCCGCACATACATTCCTGAGGACCCCCTCTGCCCCTCTCCCGGGGGCCGAGTCCGTGCATATCGGCTCCTTAAGCTCATACTCAAATCTGCAACCACAAACGACCCAGGGCCATGGTGCTGTTGGAGGGAACAGGAAACGGGATTCAAACTGAGGAAAAGGAAGGAACTGCTGGGATCATCGACCCAGACGAGGAATCAGGCCAGCGTTCCCTTGATCTTCATCTTCTGGTTCGACCCGATGGCGGCTCTTAGACAAAGGATATAGAGCTTCTTCGGGTCGCTGGGCGCCGCGGGCGATCCACCCTGGGAAGCCCATTCCCTAACCTGGGCCGAGTCGGAGGAGCAGCCCAACTTGTCGAGGGCCTTTACGGCTTCATCCAGGAAGACGGGATCGGAAGCCAGGCGGGCCATCTCCAGGACCTGGCCACAAGCCAACCGTTCTCGCTTACCCTCTTTGGCCACCTCCACGTACTCTCGGAGACTGGCGGTGGCCGCCCCGGATTTCATGGACCCCAGGTCCAACCACGTAAGTGTGCAGAGGGTGCGAATCGCCTCCGGATGTAAACGGATCACCTTCTTCGCCACAGCCCGGGCGGGTTCCGGTTGGTCGTCTTCCAAAAGAGCATCGATGGCCTTGCCGAAATACCGCAGGGCCCGGAGGTGATCATCCGCCTTCAGGTAGGCGTCCCCGAGGCGGTTGAACACCGCCCACCGGGTGCCGGGGGAGGCGCTCTCCGCCTCGGCCGCCAACTCTTTTAGTTCCCGATCCGAGGTTCCGGAGCCTTCGCTCCCCCCGCGAGAAATCAGGGAATCACGCCATTTCCGTAGGAAGCTCATCGCCACCGAAGAAAAGGTCCGAAAATACTCCCAGCGATGGCTACCCGGGGATCCAGAATTCGGTTTCGCCGGAGTAGTAGTAAAGGTCGATCCTACGACAGCTGGGAGTCACAATTCTAATAATATGGCCGCCCAAGACGACCGGAAAGTCACTATTCCCGGTCCGGATGGGTCCCACGCCCACCTGGCAGGCTCCAGGGGACCGGGGCTAGATTCGGCGCCTCACCTGAATTGGGAGCCAAGTCATGATCCGCCGTCGCGTGTTGTTCTGGGGCCTTCTCCTT
Source organism: Gemmatimonadota bacterium (assembly GCA_039589815.1). GTDB lineage: Bacteria > Gemmatimonadota > Gemmatimonadetes > Longimicrobiales > Gaopeijiaceae > JABDNZ01. The sequence continues at coordinate 11,429 of JBDHGR010000048.1, forward strand.
TCCCTGACCCTTCCCCTCTCCACGGGTTGCCAGACAGCCCCGGAGATCGTTTTCCCCGGGGAAGAATGGGATTACGTTCCCCGCGGTCAACTGGACTCGTACGGTTGGTCGGCGGAAGCCATCCGCAACGCATCCAACTTTCTCCGGGACAGTGCCAACTCGACCGGCGTCGTGGTGGTGGACCGGGGCCGGGTGGTATTCACCTTCGGTGACGTCCAAGAGCTGTCCTACATCGCTTCGTGCCGAAAGAGCATCCTGGCAATGTTGTATGGGGATTGGGTGGAGCGGGGGGTCATCGATCTCGAGCTGAGCCTCGGTGAGATTGGCTTCGACGACGTCGGCGGACTTCTGGACATTGAGAAGCAGGCCACCGTCCATCACCTCGTCACCGCTCGATCGGGGGTCTACCACCCGGCCTCGAATGGTGGCGACGATCTGGCTCGAGCTCCGGAGCGGGGATCTCAGCAGCCCGGAAGCTACATGCTCTACAGCAATTGGGACTTCAATGCCGCCGGCGCAGCCTTCGAGCACTTCACCGGCCGAAGTATATACGACGAGCTTCAGTCCCAGCTGGCCATCCCCCTCCGTTTCCAGGACTGGGACCGGACCGTTCACCGAAAGAGCGGAAACCTCTCGATTTCGGTGAACCCGGCCTATCACATGCATTTCTCCACCCGAGACATGGCTCGCCTTGGACACCTCATGCTCAACGAGGGCAACTGGGCCGGGGAGCAGGTGATCCCCCGGAATTGGGCCAGACAAATCGTCAGCCTGGTGACACCGTTGGAGGAAATGAACCCCGTACGCCGGCGGGATGGATATTTCGGGTACGGATACATGTGGTGGGTCTGGGACGGACCGAAAGCCGTGGGCCCGTTCAACGGGGCCTACACCGCCCGGGGCGCAATCGGGCAGTGGATCACCGTCCTTCCGGCCCTGGATCTGGTCATCGCCCATAAAACCAACAGCGTATATGGGCGAACCACGAGTTGGGGGTCCTACGAACGCTTCATCGAGCTCCTCTTCGAAGCCAAGGGGGTCGAGATGCAGGGCCCTTTCCCCTGGGGGTAAGGCGGGTCATCTCTTCTGGCACATCCTCCGGACGTCCCGCTCAGCACGGTCGGGTCTATCGATGAATTCGTAGAACGTCTCGACATAGTCCGAGGCCCACTCGACGTTTGAATCGGAGAGGCCCGGGACCGTCCCCACGGCCTCGAGGATGGCCTCCCTTCTCCCCTTGAACAGGGAAAAAACCGCCTGGAAGTCGATCTCTTCCCAGCAAACCCCGAGATACAACCTCTCCCGGACCGAATCGTGGAGTCGCATCGTCAGTGGGGATGGACCCGCGTAGGGGGCATCGACCAATCCCGACCAGTCGAAGTCGTACGGCACGGCGAAATGATCACTCCCCACTCGCAGAACCTCGAGGTTCTGTACGTTGGCTGTTGACCAGTCAATGTTCCCGATCAGGTACTGAAACAGGAACATCGTGCCCATCTGTTGGGGTTCGAACGCCGTCGCCCGGGCGCCGGGGATCTCCAACATCATCCCTCCCACCCTTGAGGAGAGGGCGTCCACGTCTTCGATGAGAAACCCCATGCGCGTGAGTGGATCATCTTCTCCACTCGTGTCGAGGTAGGTGATCTCAACCAGGCGGACCTGGAAGCTCGCTTCGCTGAGCTGGTTATAGATGCGGTAGGCGAGGTACTCCTCCAGAACGTTCTGCTCGAAGCTGTCCCGGTCGTGACAGTGGGTCACCAGCTTCAACTTGTCCTGTCCGTCGAAGACAGTTCCCTTGGGTTGGGTTTCCTGAAAATTCAGGCGAAGTGGAGGAAAAGAGCAGATGTTCTTCTGGAGGCGGTACCTTCCTCTGGTCTTCACCTTCAACGGGATCTCCACCGATACCCCACTCTCCCCTTTGATCTCGACCGTAGCCGGACGCTCCTCGGTCTCCTGGGAACGGTCGTCTTTCAACTTCTGCAGGTCGGTGGACAGGGTGAACCGAAGGACGGAATCCGAAGAAAAGAGGCCCCCGGGGGGTCCTGCCTGGGCCTCCAAGCCCTGAGGGAAGACCGCACAGAGGAGTGCGAGAGCGCTCACACTGAATACATTTCGGTTCATGCTCTTCTTCCGGAGTCGTTGGAAAGGGACCAGCCGCCCTCGTTCCCAACATTCCCAAACTAACGTTCGAAGAAGAACCCCGGCCAGGGTGCTGAGGACCCCGAGTTTGGCAGATATCGACAAAAAAAACCCCGGGCGGCCCGAAGCCCCCCGGGATTCATCATGGACTGAACTCAGTCCTAGTACTTGACGCCTCAGCCATACGGCCTGGTCACGGCGACCGAAACCTCCCCACCCGCCATCGATTCATCCAGTGCCGCAGCCACGTAATTGTGGGCCCCCTCCAGTGTTGACGCCCTCGTCCCCGGCTTGTCGTCGATGGCACCGTTATAGATGAGTGCACCATCGGGGCCAATGACCATCATGTGCGGCGTCACCTGGGCGTGGTAAAGACGACCTACCTCCCCTGACGGATCGAGCAGGATTGCGGTGGCCTTACTGCCCTGTTCCGCGGATACCTCGTTCATCTCCGCGGGCTCATAGTAACCTTGCTTCCCGGGAGCGGAGGAGACTACCGCGAACCACTTCACGCCTTTCCCGGTGTATTTTTCCTGCAACATCTGCATGTTGCCTGCGGCGTAGTGTTTCACCACCGAAGGGCAGCCGTAGTTGAGCCACTCCAGGACCACATACTCCCCACGGTAGTCAGCGATGGAGTGGTCATTCCCGTGACTGTCGGGGAGCGTGAAATCAGGCACTGTCTCACCGATCGGAGTTCCGTTTTCCTGAGCATCAAGCTGGACGGCGGGCAGGCTGAAAGCCAGGGCCGTCACCGCAAAAGT
>JBDHGR010000049.1:0-14180 GCA_039589815.1 Gemmatimonadota bacterium
GTTGTTGCCCCCAGCCATCTGCAATACCACGGTTGGCGACGTGACGGCCCTCCTGGAAGCCGAGGATTGGATCCAGCTCATGCGTGACACCGGGCAAATCTCCGTTGGGGTCCGGGCACCCACCGAGGATACACCGGCCCTCATTTTATCATAGCCACGAAGTGGCAGCACACCCCCGACTAGATCCCGTAGGCCTTGAGCTTCCGATAGAGGTTTCGCTCGGAGATTCCCAGAATACGTGCGGCCTTCCCGCGGTGACCGGCAACAGAGTCGAGAACCCTCTCCACATGGTCCCTCTCCAGCTCGGCGAGGGAGGGAAGGGGTCCACCTCCATGCAAAGCTCCAATCGTACCTGTAGCGGAGTGGAGGGCCCTGGGAAGATTCTCCGGGTTGATTTCGTCCTCTTCGCACACGATCAGGGCCCGTTCAACCGCGTGGAGGAGCTCCCGGACGTTCCCGGGCCAATCGTGCCTGCGAAGGAGAGCCATGGCTTCCGGGCCCATGCGTTTCTGAAGGCCGAAGCGATCGTTGAGCAGGCCGATGAAATGTTGTGCGAGCAGGTCAACGTCCCCCTCCCGCTCCCTGAGTGGGGGCAGTCGCAGAATTATGGTGCTGAGACGATAGTAGAGATCCTCCCTGAAGAGCCCCTGGCCGACCCGTTTCTCCAGATCCCGGTTCGTGGCTGCGACAACCCGGACGTCCACTCTGATCTCGGTCGTTCCACCCACATGGCGAAACGATCCGGTGTCCAGAACCCGAAGGAGTTTGACCTGCGTCGCGGGGCTGATTTCTCCGGTCTCATCAAGGAAGATCGTCCCTCGGTCCGCCACTTCGAAGAGACCGGCTTTTCGTCGATCCGCCCCTGTGAAGGCTCCGCGTTCGTGCCCGAAAAGTTCACTCTGGAGTAGCTCTTCCTGGAGAGCGGCGCACTCCACTACAACAAAGGGCCGTTTCGCCCGGGGGCTTCTGGAGTGCAGGAGTTTCGCAACCATCTCCTTCCCAGCTCCGGTCTCACCCGTGATAAGAACCGTTGAGTCGCTGGGAGCTACGCGCTCGGTCAACTCCAGCAGCTTCAGGAACTCTCGGCTCCTGCCCACAAGCCAATCACCGGGGTCCCGGGGGGTTAAACCCCTCTCCAAAACGCTGGTGCGGCGGTTCAGCGCCTGGTGTTCCAGGGCTCGCTGTATACGCACCTCCAGCTCATCCAAGGGGCACGGTTTCGAGATGTAGTCGAACGCTCCCATCCGGATGGATTCGATGGCCGTGTCCATGGACCCATGGCCGGTCAACATGATCACTTCGCTCCCCGGACTCCTGTCCACGGCAGCTTTCAGAACCTCCAAACCTGAGATATCGGGCAGCTGGAGGTCGAGAAGGATGACGTCCAGGTGGCCGGAATCCAGTTTCTTTATGGCCTCCCTGCCGGAATCGGCCGTCGTCACCTCGAAACCCTTGTGGCCCAGTTCCCCTGCCATGACAACGCGGAAAGCGTCATCGTCGTCCACCAAGAGGAGAGACGGGGGCCGGGTCACGGGATGGCCTCCTCAGATTCAGAATCCCCGATTCGGGGCAGGACGATCTCGAACACAGACCCGGAACCCGGGGTGCTTTGGACCACGATATCTCCACCCCATTGACGTACGAAGTTGAGAGCGAGAAAGAGGCCCAGGCCTGTACCCCCCTCTCTGAGACTGACGAAGGGCTCGAAGATCCGGTCTACCTCCTCGGCGGCAATGCCCCGACCGTTGTCTGAGACCCGAATCACCCTTGATGCGCCGTCTCTCAACTCCACGACCACCTCTCCCTCCGGCCCGCATGCCTCGATTGCATTGATGAGGAGATTGATCAAGGCGTGTTGCAGATCCGACTCATTGGCCCTGACCTGTAGCCTCGGAGGGGGCGGGTTCATTCGGACCTCCACACCTCGCGCCTGTGCGGTGGGCCCGACCAATCGTGTCACCGCCCCAATCACCGATCCCAGGTCCACGACGTCCCCTGGAGAGGTTTGGCCTCGGGACAACCGGAGGAAGTGTTGGGTAATCCCCTTGCAGCGAAGAACCTGGTCCCGGGCGATGGATGCTGTCTCACCAATCCGACGGACGGCGGCAGCGTCCCCGGCTTCGGCTCGGAGCTCCCGGAGGATGGACTCGACACAGGTCAAGACCGTGGCCAACGGAGTATTCATCTCATGAGAAAAGCCGGACGCCAGCATCCCAAGGGAAGCTAGCCGGTGCGACTCGGCCAGCCTGGCCTCCGCCCCGCGACGCTCCGAGATGTCTCTCCAGACCTCAACTACCTGAACGATTTCCCCGTCAGGGCCGTGAATCGGCGAAGAATGGACCTCCTCCCAGGTGACCCCCCCGGCAGCACCCCTCCGGCTGCAGATCCTAACCTGGTGCTCTCCAGTCCCCAGACATGCGAGGGTGGGGCAATCGGTGGTACTGCAGGTGCTCTCTGCGACCTCCCTGCAATTACATCCCAGGACCTCTTCCCGAACATGCCCCGTGCGCTTGAGGAATGAAGTGTTGGCCGCGATGATCGTCCTGTTCGGATCCAGGACGACGATGCCATCGTCTATGCTGTTGATGACGGTCTCAAGGCGTTCCCGCTGTTGGCCTACCTCCCGGAGAAGGCCGGTCACCGAGTCGGCCATCGTATTGAACTCCCGTCCCAGCCAGGAGATGATGTCGGAGCCCGATTCCGGCACCCGTCGGTCCAGGTCACCGTCGGCGATCAGGCGGGCGGCGGTGTCGAAGCGTTGGAGGCGTCGCAGCACGAGGACCTGCACGATGCCGGCAACGGCTCCAACGAGCAGGAACGCCAAAGCGGCGCTCCCGGCCACCATCCATCTGAGGTCCCGATCCATTCCGGCACGCATCTCCCCAACGTCGCTATCAAGAATCAAAAGGCCGTTGATACCCTGAGCAGGATCGTGGCAGGGATGGCAAGCTTCCCTGTTTTCGAGCGGCACGACGACCCTCAGGAGAGACTGGTCTTCAACCTCGATAACCCGACCCGACGCCCTTTCGGGAACGGGAAACTGATGGCAGCCCTGGCAGGCTTGCGAGTCCCTGGATTGAATCTCCCCGACAGCCCCCGGATCGCTGGAGTACCAAACCCGACCTCGATGGTCCAAGATCTCCAAGCTCTCGATGTCGGAGCGGCGGCCAAACCCCATCACCATCTCCGAGATGAGGGCCCGGTCATTTTCCAGCATCTGGTGCTCCAGCGCCTCCCCGATCACCTCCCCCTGAGCCACCGCCGTTTCCCGGGCCGATTCCACCTGGGTGCGCGTGTAGTGCCGGGAAAAGAGCAATGCACCTACCCCAAAGGCCGCTGCGACGGCGATGGTGATGGGAGCAGCCAGGCCGGCTGCAGTACGCATTAGGCGCGGATTCATCGAAGGCTCCGGGTCGGAGAGTCCCCATATACTCACCGCGGCCCCCGCGGACGTCAACGGGCCTCAGAACCTGACAAGCTGTCAGCCCTGACCTGACAGGCTGTCAGATCAGGAGCCTCTTTTCCTCAGAAGGGCGGTTCCCGACCAGGTTTTTTCACCTCCTCTCGAGATCGGCACTCCCTTTGCTTTATGAGAATCCAGATTTCCCAACAATAGGGGGTATCATGGACGTGATCCTGATCAGCTTCTCCATCTGCGTCCTCGGAGTCATCGTGACTGTTCTCCTCTTCTCCATCGCCATGCGGCCCGGAGACGAGGAAGTGGAGCCAAGCGCGACGAGAAAACTGTCCGCTCCGTCAGAGGGGTTCTTTCTGGAGGAGGTGGCCGACCAAACAGTTGGCCCCGAAGCCCCGACCAATTCCCTTTTGTTGGAGCTCGAGCGCCACGTGCGAATGGAGCAGGAAGCTGCGAAGGTCTTTCTACGAGGCCCCAATCCCGAATCTCTGCATGCCCCGTCCGATTCCCCCCTTTGGCATTAGGACGGCGGAGATATGGCTCTCCCGGATTGGGATCTCCTCGAGGGTATCCCAGAAGAGGACGTGAACGGGGTCCTAGCCCTCGCTTCTCCGACGAACCTCTCCGAGGGGACCGTCCTGTTCGGCCTGGGTGATGAAGCCACCGATCTCTTCCTGGTGGTCAGTGGGAAAGTGAGCCTCACGTTGCCCCTGCGAGTAGGGGGAGGTCATCAGGACGCCCTGGTGGAAGAGAGGCTTCCTGGCCAGATCCTGGGGTGGTCCGGCCTTATACCTCCACACCGGTACACCCTGCAGGCCGTCGCGTCGGAAGACACTGTCCTTCTTGGTCTGCCTCGAACGGCCCTCATCGAGCTTTTTTCCGCCCGGCCTGAGGTGGGTTATGCGGTTCTGACCAACGTGGCAAAGGTCATAGGTCAACGCCTTCAGGTCTTCCAGACCATGTGGATAAGGGAAATGCAGCGGGTCCTCGAGAGTCGAAGTGCATAAGGCCTGGCCGTTCCTCCTCTCTGCTTTTTTACCTCTGGCCTGTGGTGACCCGCCCCCGGCGGGTGGGCCTGGGGAGGGGGAGGCAGCTTTCCTCCAAGCCAGTGAATCCGCTGAAGAAAGGGTGGAGGTTCCTCCTCCACCCTTCTCCCCGGGAATCTACCCCTGCTCGGCCTGCCACAGCCTGCTGCCCACAAATCCCAACAGGAGGGAATTCACTGGGTTCCATGCCGACATCGTCCTCAGCCATGACGAAGAGAACCGATGGTGCTTGGACTGCCACGATGCGGAGAACAGAGACCTACTGCACCTCGCCAACGGCGCACCGGTGGTATTCGAGGAATCCTATCGGCTTTGTGGCCAATGCCACGGGGAGAAGCTTCGGGATTGGCGGGCAGGGGTACACGGACGGCGATCCGGGGCTTGGAACGGCCACAAGACCTACCTCCTTTGCGCCCACTGCCACAATCCTCACGAACCACGGTTTCAGCCCATGGAACCGGAGCCGTCCCCAATCTCGCCGGCCGAGACGGTACGAGGAGGCCAGGGCCGATGAGAGCTCCCCGCCATGAGATCGGCCAGGACCTCACCAGAAGGAAGTTTGTTTCCGTAGCCGCCGCCGGGGCCGCGGGGTACCTCCTCACTGCTTGCGGACCCAGGCGTCTTCACGAGGTTCCCCCGGACCAACTGAGGGAAGCCATCGAGAAGATGGAACGGGACTATGCGGAACGGTTCGGGACGGCGGTGAGCGTCTCCGGAACGGGTCCCGCCCCCGGGGTTGAGTTCGCCTATGCCCTGGACATCTCCCGGTGCATCGGCTGCCGCCGTTGTGTATACGCCTGCGTGGAAGAGAACAACCAATCCAGAGACCCGCAGGTGCACTGGATCCGGGTGCTCTCCATGGAAAAAGAGGGAGGCGTGCACCTCTCGGAATCGGACCCCTATTACGACCCCGAACTGGTCCCCGAAGAAGGGAAATTCTACGTCCCCGTCCAATGCCAGCAGTGCCGAAACCCTCCCTGCACCAAGGTGTGTCCGGTAGGGGCTACCTGGACGGAGCCCGACGGAATCGTGGTCATCGACTACGACTGGTGCATCGGATGCCGGTATTGCATGGCCGCCTGTCCATACGGCGCCCGCCATTTCAATTGGCAGGAACCCACGATTCCTGATGGCGAGCTCAACACCGAGATGCACTACCTGGGAAACCGGCCTCGGCCAGCGGGGGTGGTGGAGAAATGCACGTTCTGCATCCAAAGAAGTCGGGAGGACCGTTATCCCGCCTGCGTTGAGGTCTGTCCCGTAGGAGCCCGGAAGTTCGGAAACCTACTCGATCCTGAGAGCGAGATCCGGTACATCCTGGAGAACAAGCGAGTCCTCATCCTGAAGGAAGAACTGAACACCATGCCGAAGTTCTTCTACTTCTACGGGACCTGAGGAGGCCATGGAAACCCTAAGGATGTTCATCGGGTTCTATGCCGGAAGTCTACGCCTGGTTTCCAGGGGAAACCGGTACTACTGGGCTTGGATCACGTTCCTGGCGGTCCTCATCGTGTCCGGTGCTCTCGCCTACCACGAACAGGTCACCGTGGGCCTCTCCGTCACTGCCATGCGGGACCAGGTGAGCTGGGGGCTTTACATCGGGAACTTCACCTTCTTGGTGGGGGTGGCGGCAGCGGCGGTGGTCCTGGTCATCCCAGCCTACATCTACGACTGGAAACCCATTCGGGAGATCGTAATCTACGGGGAGCTCCTGGCCGTCAGCGCCATCATCATGTGCCTGCTCTTCGTGACTGTGGACATCGGCAGACCCGACCGGTTCTGGCACCTTCTCCCCCCGCTGGGGCATCTCAATTTTCCGGAGTCGCTTTTGGCCTGGGACGTCCTGGTCCTGAACATTTACGGTGTCATCAACTTCGTGGTGGTCACCCACATACTGTACCGGGCCTTCCACGGGAAACCCTACAACAAAAACATCGTGGTTCCCTTGGTCCTCCTGTCGATCCCCATGGCGGTGGGAATCCATACAGTCACGGCTTTCCTCTTCAATGGCCTGGCTGCCCGACCGTATTGGAACTCCTCCATTCTGGCACCACAGTTCCTGGCGTCAGCTTTTTGCTCCGGGCCGGCCATTCTCCTCCTGGTTCTACAACTCCTCAGGCGCTTCACCCATTTCGAGATTCGGAACGAAGCCATCTGGAAGATCGCAGAGCTCATGGCCTACGCCATGTTTCTCAACCTCTTCCTCCACGGGGCAGAAGTGTTCAAAGAGTTCTACTCCGATACTGAACATCTCCTCTACGCTCGTTACTGGTTCCTGGGCCTCGGGGAGGAGCGTACCCTTGTTCCCTTCGCCTGGACTGCCGTAGGGTTGAACGTTCTGGCTTTCGGTCTTCTGGTCGTCCCCGCAACACGGCGGAATTGGGTGACCCTCAACATCGGGTGCCTGGCAACTTACTTCGGGGTGTACATCGAGAAGGGAATGGGTCTCATCATCCCTGGCCTCACGCCTGATGCCCTGGGAGAAATCTACCGGTATCTGTTTACCGCTACGGAGTTCCGAATTGCGACCGGGGTGTTTTCCATCGGATTCCTGGTTTTCACTCTGATGCTCAAGGTGGCCGTGCCCATCACCCTCGGGGAGTTCCGACACAAACCGGCAAGAACCACTTCTTGAATCACCCCCCCACGGCTTCCGCTGGCACCGACACCCTTACCACCCCCCGGAAGGCCCCGACCTCATACCCAGTCGCCAGATCCTCTGGATAACGATCTTCCAGAACCTTGAGTATGAGCGGGTCCATGGACGCAGGATCGCCGTGACACGCCAGGCAGAACTCACCAACGAAGAGAGGTTTGTAGTAACGCAACTCATCCTCGGAAACCCACTGAACATAGCTGGAGGGTGCCTGTCCTTGGTCCAGGATGGCCTTTTCGAAAAAGAGGAGGGCAGCTTCCTCTGCCTCGTCCGGGGCGTTATCGGCGTTTCTGTACCGGAAGGATGTCCGCTTCAGGTCCAGGCTTTCCCCCAAACCCGCCTGGACTACCCGAGTAAGGGAGATGGCTTCAGTGGAGCAGAATCCTATGGCATGCGCTGGACCGCCTTCCTCCATGGCGGCGACAAGCTCGCCAACCAATGTCTGAAGGAGCTCGGTTGCAGCAGGCTCAGCAATGCGAGCGACGGATTCCCCTTCCTGGGGATTCACTTCGGGAGGGCCCTGCTCGCAACCCAGGAGCACCACGGCGAGTGTCACGGGGGGAATACGATAGAGGAATAGGAGCCTCACCCATTCCTTATCAAGAAGGTTGGACATTTCGAGCCCCCTCCGGCCGCTGAAGCTTATTTCTCCTCCTCCGGCGACCGTTGACCCAACTCCCGGTCCAGCATGAGGAGGGCCACCTGGTTGTCCCCAGCCATCCCGAGCTGATCTACCACTCGGCCGACGTTCTCCTCCTCCTCCACCTGCTCGTCGACGAACCATTGCAACTCCAACTGTGCGGGATAGTCGCCTTCCTCGAGGGCTACCTTGTACAGGTCATGGATGCAGCCGGTGATGTGTTTCTCGTGGGCCAGCGCCTTCTCGAAAACTTGAAGGGGATCCCCGAATTCCGCAGGAGGTTGATCGACCGCGCTCAAGACCACGGTTCCACCTCTTCGATTGATGTGGTCGAAGAGGCGCATGGCGTGTCCGAGCTCCTCCCGCGCTTGGAGTTTCATCCAGGCTGAAAATCCCTCGAGATTCATGCCTTCGAAATGGGCCGACATTGCGAGGTACACATAAGAAGAGAACAACTCTTCATTGATCTGTTTGTTGAATGCATCCTGGATCCGGGCCTTCATTCATTCCTCCTTCGGGTTCGCGGGGAGGACCGCATCCCCGGAAAACTCTTCGACGACGTCGGTTTGGTCTACCCCTGGGGACCACGAAATCTCCGTCAACAGCCGGGAACTCACCAGAGGGGATCCTCGGGGGATAGGGAAGCGCCGGGGCCCGAAATGGGTCCCGGCGCTTCCTCGGGTTTCGGTTGGCCCAAACCCGGAAGGTTTAGGCCAGACTCAGATCACCCGACGGCTTTGGTGTGGCACCACGTGCAGTGCTCGACCCCCCGGCCTTCGTGACTCTCGGCAGGCATGTCGGGCACGGGTTCCATCACCCCGGCCGTATGGCACATCAGGCAGTTGTCTTTGCCTGCCGGATCGTGGGTGAACTGTTTGGCCCCTGTGGTCACCATGAGGGCGTCAGGTGCATGACACCAACCGCAGGTTTCCACGGCACGGCCCTCGTGGGTTTCCGGTGTGTCCGGTACAGGCTCCATGACTCCCGGAGCATGACACATCAGACAATTCTCTTTGCCCGCCAGATCGTGGGCCGTTGCCTTTGTCTTGACTTGAGCAGCGAGGGGGTTCGCCATGGCTCCCAACAGAAAGAGCGCCCCCATCAGGAAGACGTTACGACGAATCATACGAAGCATCCCTTTTTCATGAACGGCGTTAAAGGTCCCCTCGGGCTTTTTTCCAGGAAGACCATGTGGACTCGCGGGGTCGCAGCAACCCTCACAGAACGGAATATGTGCAAGGATCCTGCCGGACACAGGCCAGAATCGAGAATTTACAGATAATACCCCCAAGGGGATGAAATGTCACCCCGGGAAGACGCCAAATCTCCCGTCTAAACACAGAAAATGGCGGCACCGGACTTGCACGGAAACAGGTCCGAGCAGATCCTTGTACCCCGGCGATCCCCGGATCGGGCGATCGTCGGCCTCTTTCAGGAGGAGGTGCACCGCATGCCCCAACAGGTCACTCGTCTTCTCGTGGTCTTCACAGTGCTCGGAGGGGGCATGTTCACGGGCTGGCGCCTCCTGATCCCTGAGACTTTCGGCGAATTGGGGCACTTCCGGGCTGCGGCCATGGACTCGGTGGCGGCCCGAGAAAAGAAATATGCAGGACGCCAGGTGTGCGCTGCATGCCACCCGGACATTGAGGCGCAACGCACGGCCGGGTTCCACACGGGATTGTCCTGTGAGGTGTGCCACGGCCCGGCAGCGACCCACGTGGCCGCCCCCATGGAAACGAAGCCGTCCATCCCGAGTGAACGGGAGAACTGCACCCTTTGCCACGGTTTCAACCCCTCCCGGCCCACCGGCTTTCCCCAGGTCGATCCCGTCGCTCACAACACTCCAACGGCCTGTACCGTTTGTCATTCCCCCCACGCTCCGGAACCACCGGTGACTCCGGAAGATTGCGGAGCATGCCACGGCCAGATCTCCCGGCAGAAGAGCGTCTCGCATCACGCCGCTCTCCCTTGCTCCACCTGCCATGAAGCCCCGGATGAGCACAAGTTGTCGCCGAGGGCGGTTCGGCCGACCTGGCCAACAGAGCGGGCTTTCTGCGGAGGATGCCATGCCGAAGCCGCCCTCGGGGCCACGGGTATCCCCCAGGTCGATCTCGGAAGCCACGGCAACGGATACCTCTGCTGGCAGTGCCACTACCCTCATTACCCGGAGATCGGTTGATGAAGAGCAAAGAATCGACTGCCCCGAAGGGGACCAATGGGGCTACCGAAAGAGCCAGTGGTGAGTCGGACCCAGCCGTCGATCGACGGGCTTTCCTCCGGACCTGCGGGTTGGCCGCACCGGTTCTTCTGGGGGTCTTTCGGCCTCCGCAGGACCTCCTGAGTCAAGAGGTGGGCGGGCAAGAGGAAATCCTCTACGCCATGGGGGTGGACATAGAGAAGTGCATCGGGTGCGCGCGCTGTGTCGTGGCCTGCAAAACCGAAAATGAGGTGCCGGTTGAGGAGCACTTCTTCAACACCTGGATTGAACGTTACGTGATCCAATCGGACGGGGAGGTGACGGTCGAAAGCCCTAACGGAGGAATCGACGGTTGGTCCGAGATTCCGGGAGACAGGGAGATCCTCAAGACCTTTTTCGTGCCCAAGCTCTGTAACCACTGCGACAAGGCACCCTGCGTCCAGGTTTGTCCGGTGGGAGCCACCTTCACTACCCCAGACGGTGTGGTCCTGGTGGACGACGACTACTGCATTGGGTGCCGATACTGCGTGCAGGCCTGCCCGTACGGGGCCAGATGGATCCACCCGGAGAAACACGTGGCGTCAAAGTGTACGTTCTGCTATCACCGCCTGAAAGATGGTCTTGTCCCGGCCTGTGTTGAGGTTTGCCCCACGGAGGCCCGCCTCTTCGGTGAGCTGGGGCACCGCGCGAATCCCCTTGAGCGGTTCCGCCGGTTCAACCAGGTCCAGGTCTTGAAGCACCACTTGAATACGGAGCCCAAGGTCTTCTACGCCAACCTCGACGGGGAAGTGAGGTAGGGATGCAAGGGTTCATCTTCCCCAACGAGTTTGAGCTTCAGTGGGGCCTGCTGGTGGTCCTGTACCCTTACCTCACAGGCCTCGTGGCCGGGGCCTTCATCCTGGCCTCCCTGGCGCGGGTGTTCAACGTGAAGGAGCTGGAGCCCACATACCGGCTGTCGCTCCTCACGGCTCTTGCGTTCCTTCTCGTGGCCCCTCTTCCACTCCTGGCCCATCTGGGTCACCCCTTCCGGTCCTATCAGATCTTCATGACCCCGAATCCCCGCTCGGCCATGGCCATGTTCGGGTTCGTGTACGCCTGGTATCTCATGGTGGTCCTCCTCCTGGAGATCTGGTTCGACTACCGGGAAGACATGGTCCGGTGGGCACGGAGCTCCACGGGCTTCCGCAAGTGGTTCTACCTGATCCTCACACTCGGAGCGACGGACCTATCAGAGAAGTCTCTGAAGTTTGACCGGCGGATAGGACGTTGGATCACCATCGTCGGGATCCCCTCTGCGTTCCTCCTCCACGGATACGTGGGCTTCATCTTCGGATCGGTGAAAGCCAATCCATGGTGGAGCAGCGTCTTGATGCCGGTGGTCTTCCTCTTCTCCGCAATCGTGTCGGGCATCGCCCTGGTACTGTTTCTCTTCATTTGGGTCGAGCTTACCCGAGGCCGTAAGGTGGACATGGGCTGCACCGACAAGCTGGCGTCATTCCTCTTCTTCGCCATGGTCGTGGACTTTTCCCTGGAAATGTTGGATTTCGTTCATCGCCTGTACGAAGCGGAAGAATCCATCGCCATCTTGGGTCAGTTGGTGGAGGGCCGGCTATTCATCAGCCTGATCGTGCTTCAGGTACTCCTGGGGACTGTTCTGCCCATCGTAATGCTTCTTCTGGTCTCCCCAGCCCTCAGACGTGGGGGGTTTCTGTCGGTGTCGCAGGAGATGAGGCGGATGCTCTACCTAGGCGCAGCCGCGCTTACACAGATAGGAATCTTCAGCATCCGTTGGAACGTGGTCATCGGCGGACAACTCTTTTCCAAGAGCTTCAGGGGGTTGACGGTCTACAACATGGAGTTTTTTGGCCTGGAGGGATTGGCCATGAGCATGTTCCTCCTCGTGCTGCCGTTATTCCTGCTCTGGATCCTGACGAAGATCCTTCCGCCGTGGATGGATCGTGGTGAGGCGGAAGCTCAACCCGGCTAAGGATCGTCCTGCCGATCCCTAGCGGCCCCCGCCTCGGAGCAGCCTATTCATGAGTTCGATGTGGGCGTCGTTCACGATGCGTCCCGGCGTGGAGATGGCGTCCCATAGCTCGCGGTTCCGCATCTCACGGTGGCACCCCATGCACAGACCGGTGCGCTCCAGCCTCGCCCGCTCATCGGCGTTCAGAGCCCTGGACAATGGCCAGTGGGTTCCTACCGTGGCGACCTGAGTTCCGGATTCCCGGTCCACGATCGTTGACCAGTCGAACTCAAGCCCCGGAATCGCCTCGATCTGAATCTGGTAGTTACTCGGGATCACCTCCCCGGTACGGGCATCCACAAGGTCCTCGACGATGGGCTGGCTGTAACGGGTCTGGAACACGCCGCCCGAGATCCCGTAGCCCAGGGCCTTCGGATTGTTGTGACAGCTCTCACATGTGCGTGCCTTCCGTTGGGCCGAGTGAGGCTGGACAGGGGCCATGTCTATTCCCAGAGGCACATGCTCCTGGCCCGCAGCCACCGCCTCGTCCTCGGCCCTAACGAGCTCGTTCACGGTGATGGCATCTCCGTCGGGCCCCAGGACCGTGAACACGACCTGACACCCCGGCATCAAGGGCGTCACACGCCCTTCACCGTTGATGCCCAGGACCGGCTCTTCCCACCGGAGGTAGGAGCGGGATTCGAAGACCTTGCCGGGGCTCATCAGGCCAGCGAAGCCAAGTTCCGACTCTGCGGTCCGGCCGTCCGGAGTCTGCTCGTTGCCCGAGGCTACCCAGTCTACGTCAGAGAAGGCGTTTCCGTCGCCATCCACCCCGTAGTTCACCTGTACATGACAGCCATAGCACTGGGGCACCCATGACGCGTGACATGCGTAGCACTCCAGCCTGTCGGCGTGAGTCTCGACCTCCGCCATGGCCACCTGTGCGTCCGGGCTCTTCCACGTACCGTCGATGGCGATCTGTCTGAGGAGTGGAACCTGGAAGTCATTGCCGGTAGCAGAGTGAAGGATCACTTGGTCCCCGTCACGAATCACGTTTCCGAAAGGATTGCCCCGGGATGTGAGGAGGAATCCCTCGCGCACGTCGTAGGGAGTGGCCATGGCCGTCTCAGTAAGAACTTGCTGCGCCGTGCCTCTCGGGGTGTCCTGGAGATCGTGCCCGAACTCCTCACCGAAACCCAGCGGGAGATCCCAAGGGTAGCTATCCAGGGTACCGTGGCAGTCGGAGCACTCGATCTCGACCTGGGCCAGTGTCGTGGCGGCGATGTTGCCGTCGCCGTGGATGTCGATGGTGGTATGGCAATCCTGGCAGAGCATGCCGCCTCGGGGGTTTCCGGGCCTGCTCTCCTGCTCGTGGTGGAGGTCTTCCGAGATGAACAGATACTGCTTCGTATGGAGCGGGGGCTGTTTTCCCCCCGACGCGGTAAAGGGGCTGCCGTACTCGAACTCCATGAGACCCTGGTAGGCCACGCCGATGCGCTTGCCACGGTTGTGGCATGAGTTGCAGGTCTCTACTGGAATACCGCCCCCGGCCCTTCGTGTCCCCACCATGCGATGGGAGAGGAGGTGGCCGGGCTCCGCTTTGTTGATGGTTGGATCACCCCCTTCATAGAGGCCTTCATTCCCATAAAGAGTGTGACACGATGAACACCCCATCCCCCTGTAGTCGCCCCGTCGCTCCCGACCCTTCACGCCCACGTGGCAGCGTTGGCACTGCTGACGCTGATAAGTGAAACCCGCAAGCCGGGGATCCCTGACGACTTCGTCCACGGACGGATTTGGAAGCATCGCCAATTCGGCGGGGAACTGGTCCGGCCACTCTTCAATGATAGCGCGCATGTAGGCTCTATACTCGTCGGTGCCCACCGTGGGATCCGCACCGTCGTCGTCGGAGATGTCGTAGTTCCCCCAGGGCACCTGGTAGGACTGGACCTCCTCCACACCCCAGGTGTGAAGGTTGCCCTGAATCTTTCCGGCCTCGGTGTTCATGAGGGCCTTGGAAAGGCGGTCGCTGTAGCCGGGATGGCACTGTCCGCAGGAATTGGACTCCACCCAGATGCTGCCTGGATCCGCGTAGAATTCCCTAGGGCCGTTGACCGGCATGTTCTCTGGTATGCCCTGGTGGGCTGCCGCGGCACTCGTGGCAGAGGGGGTTCCACCGTGGCATACGACACATCCTTCCGGGTCCCCGAACCCAGTGCCCATCCCCCGGACTGTGGCCAGCATGACGCTGCCCTCTTCC
>JBDHGR010000050.1:0-13952 GCA_039589815.1 Gemmatimonadota bacterium
GACGTCCGTCTTCAACTGAATGGCCTCCACGCCCAACTCGGCCATGGTGGGAGCCTCAGGCTCGAACCCGAGAAGATCCAGGAACTGGGTGCACCAGAAATCCATTTTGGAGTTCCTGGGCGGTTCCGGTGGCCAGAGCCTCCAACCCGTCTTCTCGAGAAGACGACTTGAGAAACAGCGGGCACATCCCGCCGGTTCTCCCACCCGGTACTGCATGTGGGAAACCTCGTATCCCGGCCATCGGCCCAGGGTTTCGGTGATGAGGTCGAAAATCTTTGCGTCCCGAAGCCCGATGTAGTCCACGCCTTGTGCCAGGCGGTCCAGGTAGGCGGGGAACAGATCAGGGGAAACTACGTCGTCGCTGTTCACCAGGATGAGGCCCTGGGGTTCAAACGAGCGGGCTTCCCGGACCACGGCGTTCCACTTGTAGGTGACCGGTTCGTTTGCCGTCTCGATGTATTCGAAACCATTCCGGGTACAGGCTTCCCGGGACGCCCGCCCCTCCGACCCTACCGCCAGGAGGCTCAAATCGATGCGGTCCGAGATGAGGCCCTGGATCCGCTGGTAGTAACCCAGGACAACCTCGGTGAGCTCGGGGCGCTTCCAGACGGTCGTGGCCAGGACCAACCGTGCCTGAGCCTGCTGTTTCATCAGCTCCCTCCTGGCTGCGCCGATTCGGCCAGCTTCAGGAGGTCATCCTCCGAGAGCCATTCCCCCAGGAATTCCCTGAATGAGTTGCCCGACCACGAATCCTGATAATCGTACCGGTCGAAAGGCGTGATGTTGGGACCCACCTTGATATCGACGGCCCGAATTCCCAGCTCCTCCATTGTCAAAGAAACCGGAGAAAACCCGTGGCCTTCGAGGAAACGGAGGGCAGCCCCGTCAAGCAAGGAGTCGTAACCGGGCTCTTCCGGCCAGAGTCTCCAATCCGTTCTCTCCAGAAGTGCTCGGCTGAAGCACAGCCCGCACCCGATGGGATCGCCATCCCCACCATCTGGGGCCTTTCCGTAACCAGCCCAATATCCCAGGCGTCCAGACGCGGCGTCGAAGAAGTAGAGATCGGTGAGACCGAAGAGATCCAAGCCGTTCTGGAGTTTCTGCCCGTAAGCCGGGAATACCCCCGCCGACATGAGATCATCTGATCCGACGATGACCAGCCCGTCGGGATCGTACTCCTGGGCCGCGCGTACACCGGCATTCCACTTGTGACTCAGAGGGGTGTTGGGGAATTCGACATAGTCGAACCCGTGCCTTTCGCAGAGCCGCCTGGATTCCATTCCCTCCGATCCCACCGCCAAGAGGCGGAGATCCAGCTCCGGGGCCAGGAATCGGCGGATGTTGTCATAGGCCCCCAAGACCACGTTCGTCAGCTCCGGCCGCATAAAGACGCAGGTCAGCAACACCATCCGTGGAATCATGGAGCCGACCAAAGTCTACGTACCCGCCGGGGCCGGAAGGAGGGCTCCGTCCAGCTCCCGGTACGCTTCTCCACACGAGGCGCAGAGAAGGTCGTTCGACAGCCTTTCCCCGCAAGCACACATCCAACCCACTCGCCGGGCCGGGTGTCCGAGCACCAGAGCGTAGTCGGGGACGTCCTTCGTGACCAGCGCACCCGCCCCGACAAAAGCGAACCGACCGATGACCACACCGCACACGATGGTCACATTCCCCCGATGGTCGCACCGCGTCGAACCAGGGTGGGTTCCATCCGGTCCATCCGGGGGATGGCCGCCCGAGGGTTCCGGACGTTCGTGAAGATCACCGACGGGCCGCAAAAGACCTGCTCTTCCAGCGTCACGCCCTTACAAATCGTGACGTTATTCTGGACCTTGCATCCATCTCCCACCGTCACGTCGGGCCCGACCACCACGTTCTGACCCAGGCTGCAACGGGCGCCAATGACGGTATCCCGAAGCACATGGGAGAAATGCCAGATCTTGGCCCCGGGGCCGATCCGTGCGCCCGGATCGATCACCGCTGTTTCGTGAACAAAGGCGGAGGGACCTGTGCCCGGGTCCACCGTATCCGTATCCCGGTGCTCGTACTCCCTCATCAACACTCTCCTTCCCCCCTGCTCCAGAGACCCCTGGCACGCCTCCAGGACGGACAGCACCCTCAAGGCCTCTTTCCCATCCGTATTGGGCGGTTTTCCGTTGGAAAAGGACTCCAGGAAGTGCCGGCATTCCGATGTGAGCGGCTCTTCCCATTTCACCGGGATCGGTCGGGAAGAGCCTTTCGTCGCACCGGGCGTTCCCCCCTGCCAATCGATCCGGTGTTCGAAAAGACGAAGCTTCTCCCCGTCCAGATCATCGAAGACCATCGTCGCCTTACTTCCCACCACAACAAGTTTTTGTTCCTTCACGGGGTGCAACCAGGAAGTGAAGATGTGACCCTGCGCCCCGCTGCCGAAATCCATGACCGTGGTCGTGACGTCGGGGAAGTCTTGCCGCAGGTGATTGCCACCGGTGGTTCGGACGCCCGTTGGCATCTCCCCGAGGAGGAGGAGGATCATGGAGACATCGTGGGGCGCGAAGCTCCAGAGCACATTCTCCTCACTCCGGATCTTCCCCATGTTGAGGCGGGTCGCGTAGATGTAGTGAATCTGGCCCAGTTCCCCGGCCTCAATCATGGACCTCAGCTTCCGCACGGCCGGGTGGTAGTGAAGTAGGTGGCCTACCATGAGGACCCGCTTGGCCTCCTGCGCAAAACGAATCAGCTCCGCTCCATCTGCCGCATTGAGGGCCAGGGGTTTTTCCACGAAGACGTGTTTGTTCCCGACCTCCAGGGCTCGCCGAGCGAGCTCATAATGGGTTTCTGCGGGCGTAGCAATGGCGATCCCCGCCAGATCCGGGTCCCTCACAACCTCCTCGAAGTCCTGGGTGAGAGGAACGCCGGGGTAGAGCCCCGCCATGTCGCTCAGGACCCCGGGATCCTTGTCACAGATCATCCCGAGGGAATGGAGGTATTCGAAATTCCGCACGAGGTTCTTCCCCCACGCGCCGGCACCGACGACAGCTACTCTCGACATCGAGTTTCCATGGCTAGGCTTTCGCTCCCTGTATTCTCACGGCTAGGCTTTCACCCCTTCCTTCCTGCCCCCCACTAGGTCGCCAGGACTTCCGCCCAGGCATCGAGGACCTTCCTCGTGTTTCGGGCCGCGTCGAAATCCGCCTTCACCTTCTCTCGGGCTTTCCGGCCCATCTCGGCTCTTCGTTCCGGATCGTCGAGGAGGAGCCGGACCCTATCCGCCAGACCCTCAACATCTCCCGGCTCCACCAGGTATCCGTCTTCGCCGTCGTCGATCAGCTCAGGGATGCCGGACACGGTGGTGGAGACGGCAGGAGTCTCCAGGTACATGGACTCGATGAGAGCGGTGGGAATGCCGTCCCGATCCCCGTCCTCTGCAATGAGGGAGGGTAGCAGAAACACCGCAGCGGAGTTTACGTACCTCAACGCGTCCTGGTTGTTCAACGGGCCCTCGAAAACCACTGATCCGTCGAGTCCCAGCACGGCCGCCTGGGCCTCCAGCTCCCCTTGCAGATCCCCCTCGCCGATGATGTGGAGTCGAACATCGCCGTGGGTCTCCCGGACGAGATCCAGAGCCTGAAGAGCATGTTGGATTCCCTTGATGGGATGCAGCCGGCAGACGGTGATCAGGAGGTCGTCTCTTTTGGGCTCCCCCCGGATCCTGTCGCAGAATTCCTCGACGATGGATACCCGCCTGACGACGAGCTTCTCCTCAGGGCAACCATGCTCCTCCATGAGGTACCGCTTATTGTAGTCCGAAATCGTGAACACTCGTTCGGCGAGGGAGATCTTCTCTTGGGCCAGGTAGAAATCCACAAAGAGATCCCGCGCGTGGGACTCGAAAGTAAGGGGGATTCCTGTCAGCTCTGCCAACGCCAACGCGGCTGTGCACGGCCGGTTCCCAAAAGCTGCATGGATGATCTGGATCCCCTCCGCCTGGAGCTCTTTTCCTATTTGGGGAAAGGAGTGGAGATAACCCTCCAGTCGGTCCGGTGAATAGGCCCGGTATGTGGCTCGGTTGCCGGGATCCTCGACGATGTAGTCCAAGAAATAGCGGGTCCTGTCCTGCAGCCCGTAGGATGCGACATCGGTATTGACGACCTCGTCGTCGGATCGATCCAGGGAGTAAACGGTGACATCGTGCCCCATCCGAAGGATCTGTGTGATCTCGTTCAGAATGAAGGTGTTGGCCAGATGGGGGAACTGGTGGGTGATGAAAGCGATTCGCATCTAGGTCATCCAAGGCATCGAGCCGCTGAACAGTGCATTCTGGTTAACCGAGGTCAGAGGTGAGTTGCCCTTGGACCCGTTGTACGTGGCACCCGTTGTACGTGGCACACATGCAACAGGTGCAGGGGGGACTCCGCACAAATCTCCGCTCCCCGGGCGGTAAAATACCCCTTCTACCCAAGGGCCTCCTTTGGCTATCCTCTCCAATAGCCTTTTTCACCGGTGATTCACCCAAGACCGACCTTACGAGGCATGCACCCTGCATGCCATGCCCCCACTGTTCAAAGACCGTGGGCATCGAACGACCTGCCGCCGGTCCAGATTCCTATTCACGAGAGAATGCATGCTCAGGCTGGACACAAAAGCGATTCCCCCTGGATTGCAGGAAATTAGACTCTTTGCAGGGGTCCGAAACGAGATTCTGCGGCTGCCTCTTTGGCTGGACCACTATCGCCGCCTCGGAGTGGATCGGTTCTTCGTGGCCGACAATGATTCCGGGGATGGAACTCGGGACGCCCTCCTGGGAGAGCCCGACGTCCACGTATTCCACACGGCAGAGAGCTTCCATGAGTCGGATTCCGGCCGCCGATGGATTGCGGAGTTGATGAGTCAGTATGGCGTCGGGCGATGGTGCGTGGTGTCGGACGCGGACGAGCTACTGGCGCCTCCTTATTGGGAAGACACGGACCTTCGCTATGTGGCCAACTTCCTGGACTCCGAAGGCAGCGAAGCCTTCCCCTGTTACCTCCTGGACATGTACTCCTCTTTACCGATCCGAGAGACCGTCCTGTCTCCCGGGTCCGATCCCTTCGAGCTGTGCCCCTATTTCGATCCGGACTTCGAGACCCGGGACGGCTCCTTCCCCCATGAGAACCAAAAGCACGTCATCCCGACCGTTTCGGGAAGCACCCGAACGAAAGTCTTCGGAATCAAGGCATACCTATCGAAGATCGGAATGCTGAAATACAGCCCCGGCATGGTCCTGACCTCTGGCCAGCACGCCATTCTCGGGGCAAGGGAGACCCAGGTAAGGGGTGTCATGTTCCATTTCAAGTTCTTTTCGGATTTCATCGAGAAGACGACCGGGGAGCTGGATCGGAATGAGCGGCAAACGCATGCCCACGAGTGGGTCGCCTACGAGAAAACTCTCCGCGAGAACCCCGACTTGAGTCTGTTCGATGACCGTTCGGTGCGGATCAAGGATTCCCGACAGCTCCTGGACTTCGGGGTCATGAACACGACGCCAGCCTACGAGGCCGCCTTGGCAAAGGTTCAAATCTGATGCCCGAACCGAGTCTGGTTTTCGTCAGCTCGGAAGACGACCGATACCTGGTGAAGGGAGGGATTGGAACCGCTATCGGGGTCCTCACGGATGCGATCCGGGACCTCTATCCGGATCGGCGTGTGGAATGGATCACTGAATCCCCCACGGCAGTGACCTTCCGGGAGCAGGAGGGCTCGGTGACCCGGCACTACCTTTCCCGAAAGGAGGGCGGGGCGGTCATGCCCCTGTCCCGATTCGCCCGGAAGGTGGATGGTTATCTCAGAACGATCGTCGAGGAGAGGCTGAAGGACCGAAGCGGGTCGGGCGTCATAATCGAGGCTGCAGATTGGGAAGGTCTAGCTGCAGGGGTTTTCAAAAATCTCACCAGCGATGAGGTCCTGAAGGTCTCCCGCCTCCATACTCCGTTGGCCCTCTGCGCAGGAGTGAACGAGCTGACACTCACATCCGCGGACCGTTCCCAGATCGAACGGGAAAAGCTCCAACTGCACTGCAGCGATTTCTTATCTGCACCCACCGAGTTCGTTCTTGCCAATACCCTCGAGACGGTACTGAATGGTTCCATCGAGTATCCACCCAGCGCTGTGATTCCGAACTGCGCGAACGTCGCCGGATTCAAGCCCTCCAAGAACGGGCGCCGACAATCCCTGGACCATCTTCGGAAGGCGACGGGAATTACACTCCCCGAGTCAGCTTTCAAAGTTTTCGTTTTGGGCAGTGTGGAGATTCGAAAAGGGGTCCGGATCATCCAGGAAGCCGTGCCGAAAATCTTCGACTCCATTCCGGACTGCCACCTGGTCTGGATCGGTCACTACGGCGCATCCGGCGAGCTAACGGCGAATTCGAAGCTCGCCCTGGAGACCTTTTACTCCGGAATCCAGGAGCAGTGGCGGAATCGGGTTCACCTTACTGGTTACATCGATCATGGGGAACTGCCTCACGTGCTGCCTGCAGCAGACCTGTTCGCGGTCTGTTATCTGGCAGACAATTTCCCCGGAGTCGTCCTGGAAATCGCCCTATCCGAAAAACCCCTGGTCGCTTTGCTCAGGGGTGGCGTTCCCGAAATGATCGTGGACCAAGACCGCCCGCTGGCCCTCGTTCTGGACGACGAGCTTCCCCGTTCCATTCCCGAACAGTTGCGCGATGCGGCCCGAAGTCACTTTCACGATCCCTCGGAGGCCAGGATGCTTGCCCGCGAGCTTCGCCACCACGTCCTGGGGCGGTTCTCGCCCGAAACGGTTACGCCCCGCCTTCTGGCCACGTATGATCACTTTTTAAACAGGAAACGGAGCACCCCCAGGCCATGGCCTCGACCTCGCCCATTTGTTTGATCACGGGGGCTGGCCGCGGGCTCGGCCGGGCCCTCGTGGAGGCCGCCCCGGAGGCGGGCGCTGATGTGGTCGCGATGAGTCAATCGCGTCTCGAGGTCCTTTCTCTCCTGTTCGATGGCGAGGCGGACGTCAGGGACTCCGAGGCCGTCGACCGTTTCATGCAGGACCTTCCGGTCGACCGCATCGACATCCTCATCAACAATGCCGGGGTCCATCTGGATCCTCACGCCGGCCTTGGTGACCTCGATCTGGGAGCCGTCGTCGATACCCTTGATGTGAACGCCGTCGGCGCGCTCAGGGTCACCCGGGCCTGCGTCCCTTTCCTGGAGCGTAGCTCAGCCCCCAGGGTCATCAACATCAGCAGCGGGATGGGTTCCCTATCACAGGCCGAGCAAGCCGAACAGGCCGGGTCTTATGGTTATCGGATGTCCAAAGCCGCCATGAACATGCTGACCGTGTCCCTGGCAACGGAGTTCCCCCGGTTCAGGATCTTTTCGGTCCACCCCGGCCACGTTCGCACGGAGATGGGTGGGCCCCGCGCCACCGTGGACCCCGAAGTCTCGGCAGCAGGTATCTGGAAGTTGGCCGAGATCCCCCCAGCCAAGGGCCTCTTTTTCGATTACCAGGGCGTTCCCCTCGCGTGGTAGCATCCACGGACGGAGCCGGTTGCGTGGAGAATGGAGAAACGGCCTGAAGACCTTGGGCCCCCTGACGGGAGAAACCCCCTGAAAACCTTGGACACCCTAACGGTCAGGTGTGCGTCAGGGAGCCATCCTGTCCTTGATGCGCTCTAGCCAACCTTTATCCGAATAGGCGTTGAGGCCCAGGTCTACCGAATAACATGGTATCTGGCGAAACAGCTCATGGATCCTGCGGGTCGTGGCCTCCATGTCGAGGCGCCGCGGGTACCCCGGTGCGGCAAAAACCCCGCCGGCCTTCTCAGGGGTCCCTGCCCGGAACAGACCCCGCAGGAAGGCGGTTTCGGCTTCCGCCGAGCGCATTCGGGTGATGCGAATTCGCCCACTTCTTCCAGTGACCCTCGGAAAGAGGACGATCCCCACCGGAGCCGCCGCGGAGGCTTCCACCCCCAGGAGCCGGCAGAGCTGCACAGGGCTCAGGGTGTATTTTCGTCCATTCCAGGGTTTTGCTGGAGCCGCCGAGCTGAGCCGGCTCTCCCGAAGGGTCACCGCAGGCACCCAGGTGCTCTCTTTCAACTTCGTGGCGATCTGGGGAAAGAGCTCCAGGCTGGATAGCCTGAGGCTGGAGATGGTCGGGAAGCTCCGAGCCGTGGGCACCCCATTATGAAAAGACAGCCAGAGCCGGTCGTTGGCGAGATAGCGAGCCGGCCCTCCCGACCAGGAAGGGACGCCGTTTCCCTGCCATAGGGAGTGGAGCATGAGGGAGGTCTTTCCGGACCTCTTCTCCCCGATCACCAGGGCGGATCTTCCCTCGACCACCAGGGCGGAGGCGTGGAGGAGCAGACCCGAGAGGCCCATGAGGCGGCTCAAGGCATGCTCCCGGACGATCCGCATGAGGGCCAGACGTTGGAGGCGTTTCCGTTCGGGACCCAGGATCTCCACCTCCGAGCCATTCTTCCGGACGAACGCGAAAACCTCGTGGTCCCGGTCGAATACGGCTGTTGTGCCCCGAGGTCCCCGCCACAAGGGTAACGTCTCGGTGCGGGTGTCCAGGTAGAAACAGGGCCTTCTGCGGGCCCTGGAGTCGGGCCCGGATTTCAGGCGCTTTTCGAAGGCCACCTGATCCCTCACCATCCGGACTCGCCAGTCAGCTTCTCCCTTCACCCGGGAGGAAAAGGACGGCCCCAGGAATTGGACCACCCATTCCACGTCCCTGGCGGGGCCCTCCACCTGAATGGCGGAACCGGGGTACCGGAGCACCCTCGAAGCCTCAGGCTTCGCCTTCATGCCAGCCTACTCCGAAGGCGGTCCAGTGGGACCGTGGCGTCAGCGGTGTCCCTGAGTACCCGGAAATGGGCCGCCTCCAGGAGGACCACCATGGTCCAGAACTCGCTGAACTCCAGGAAGGGGCTCGGGTCGGCATACCGAAGGTACCCGTCCAGAAAGGCGGCGGAACGCATAGCGTTCATGGGCCACCGATACCAGGTCCGGGCCAGATCGAATCCCGGGGCGTCCACGGCCAGGTTCTCGTTGTCCACCAGCTTGAGTTTTCCGGTGGGAGTCACCACGAGGTTTTCCGGAGCGAGATCGGCATGGATGACGGTTCCTTCGGCGTGAGTTGGAGCCTCCCTCTCCAACCT
This sequence comes from Gemmatimonadota bacterium, assembly GCA_039589815.1. Taxonomy (GTDB): domain Bacteria; phylum Gemmatimonadota; class Gemmatimonadetes; order Longimicrobiales; family Gaopeijiaceae; genus JABDNZ01. The sequence continues at coordinate 9,152 of JBDHGR010000050.1, forward strand.
TCCCAGGAGGGTCTCGACCTCTGCCCCGTTCAGAGCTCCGGCTTCCATGAGCTGTCTGGCGTTCCGCCGGTTGCGGTCCTCCCAATGCCGGTACTCGAACAGGTACCGCTCGGTTTCGGCGGGCAGGTCCACCTGATGCATCCTCCCAAGAATGGCGCCCGCTCCGGTGAGAATGTCCCGATCGTCCGGAAGCCGCGTTTCGCCCGTGATCCACTCGGTGAGATGGCAGAGGCCCTCGGTGGCCACCATGGCGGGAAGATGACGCTCGCCGACGAATTGCCGAAGTGCCAGCACCCGCTGGGCCGTCTCGAGGTCACGGTGTCGGCGGGCCTTCATAACGAGACCGTCTCCATACTCCACCCGGAAGGCCGCCCGCCCGGTGGACGACGCCGGTTCACCCCGGGATGGGAGGGGAGTGACCAGCGCCACCCTCTCGGGTTCCTGCCCGATGGCACAGGAAATGGCCCAGAGATCCCCCCCCATCTGGACCCGAGGGTCGAGCCCTGAATCCAATCGGCTCACTCCGAGGCCTCCTGACCGTCCCTCGTGGAGACCTTACTCCCGGCTCCGCCCCGGGGCACCCGGGCTTGTACCGCTCGGCTCACCCGGCCCCAGGCCGTCCCCGGGCGTCGGCCCAAGGCCAACTCCCAGAGCCCTTCCCTCCAGGCGTTCTCCGCCAATTGGCGTGCCTTACTCCCTGACACATTGTGATCGACTACCCAGGGCCCGAAACCCGCCGCCGAAAGGAGGGCGCCCTGGACGGCGCTCCGATGGGGCCAGATCTCATGGGCTCCATCAGGCAGGCCGCGGGGCAGAATCTTCTCCACCACCATGATGGCCGCCGTCAGGTAAGAAGACAGTCCCCAGGCCCGGGCCAGCCTCTTCAGCTTCGCTGAATCGATCACCTCTTTCCACTTCCCCAACATCCAGGCCACGTCAGCCAGGTGAAGGAGCCGGAATTCCGTGGGGGGTTGCTCCAGGGCATGGGCGGCCGCGTGGAGGAGGGAGGCTTCCCAGTCCAGCGTCCGGGCTTCGATCCCTTCCAAGGTGGTGGGTCTCGTCTCGGACCAAAGGTCTTCAGCCGAGGCCCGTCCCTCCGAGGGCACGAAAACGTGCCAGTGCACCTCCACGTGCATCCTGGGGTCGTCTTTCTCGAGCACATACAGGTGGTGACGGTGGAAGGCCGCCAGGATCCGGCGGGCGGCGGCCTCAGACCCCGGCTCCTCACCGTCGGGCGCCTGCCGCTGAAACCACCTCGGGAGCCTGTGATGAATCTTGGGGTTGGCCCAGAAATAGTACCCGGCTCTCTTAAAGGCTCTATCTACCTCCTCCAGTCTTTCGTGAGGGATGAGGATGTCGACGTCGCTGAACCTCCGCATGGTCGGCTCCCCGTAGAGATCGTGGGCGTAGACGCTACCCTTCACCACCAGGAAGGGACAATCCAGCCTCCCCAGCAACTCACGGGTGTCGGAAAGGGTCCGGGCCACCCGAGCCCGATGGGCAAGGCCGGCTTCCTCCTCTGCTTCCAGCTCCTCCCGAGCGGATTCGGGTAGACACTCCCGGACGCCGGTGGCGAGGGCCCGAGCGGTCAGCATCCCGGTGAGCTTGTGGGCCCGGGCGCGCTCCATCACCCATTCCCAGTCGATCTCCGACAGGGGAGCGTCGACGGCCTCCTGCCAGGCTCTCTCCGTGGGATCCATGCACGCCAACAGCAGGTTCGCCGACCGGGTCCGTTTCGCGTCAGTCATCGGCCAGGTCGGCCAGATCCCCGGCCGACAGCTCCCAGTCGTGGTCGATCAGGGCGTTTCCGCCCCCCGGCGAAGGCAGGGTGCCGGTACCAAAGAAGTCTCCTTCGAAGACGAAGAAGCTCCCGGCATGCGGCACGCCGTGAACCACCTCGTCTTCCTGGAGGCATTTCACGCCCATGCTGTACCTGCCGGGCAGAAGGGGGAGGCGATCGATGGAGCAGATGAATTCGCCGGCAGGGGGAAGGTCTGAGAAAACGGAGGTGACACAGGTGCTTTCGCACTGGCCCACCGCCACGCGGGCATGCCCGAAAAGGGTCAGACCAAGGGAGATGGCTGAGAGGGAGGACCGAGGGTCCCGCTCGAAGCCCACGGCGAAGCGAACGTTTTGGCCGGAGTGAAAGTTCTGCACCTGACCCCCCCGCCCGTCCAGGAGCCGGACGTAGGTGAGTCTCAGCTGTCCGCTCCCATGGTCGGGCCGGCCGGCCAGGGACAGGACGCCGTCCTTGGCCGACACGTCTTTCACCGCCGCCTCCTGGTACTCCTGAACGATGGTGCTGGCCGGCCCCGAAGCGCGGAGCCTCCCCTTCTCCAACCAGATCGCCTCGTCACAGGTCGAGGCGATCATCTCCATGTTGTGACCCACGAAGAGCACCGTTCGCCCCGAATTGGTGACCTCGGATATTCGGTCCAGGCATTTCTCCCGAAAGCTGGCGTCGCCGACGGCAAGGACCTCGTCAACCAACATGATCTCGTGGGGCAGGTTGAGGGCCACGGCCATTCCCAGGCGTACCCTCATCCCGCTGGAATAGTACTTGAGGGGCGTTTGGATGAAGTCCTCCACTCCGGCGAAAGCCACGATCTCTTCGGTCTTGGCCTTGATGGTGGCGGTGGGGATTCCCAGAACAACGGCGTTGAGTTGAATGTTTTCGATGCCGGTGAGCTCTGGATGGAATCCCGTGCCCACGTCCAGCAGTGTTCCAACCCTGCCGCTCAGCTCCACCACCCCCTCGGTGGGTCGGGTGATACGTGAGGCCACTCGGAGCAGCGTGCTCTTTCCGGCGCCGTTGTGGCCTATGATCCCCAGCATCTGCCCGGGTTCCACATCCACGTCGATGTGGCGGAGCGCCCAGAAATACTCGTAGGGGGTGCGGCCCTTCAGCCACTCGAAGATGCGCCCCTCTTTCTGCGACCCCCGCCGGAATTCTTTCCCGACGTCCCTGATCCGCAGCGCAAAATCGGTCATGGCCACCTCACGCCAGGTCCACGACGGACTGTTCGGCCCTTAGAAAGACCAAGGTGCCCACGGCCAGGACGAGTAAAGCGAAGAGGGCGGACCAGAACATCATGACGTCGGGGGTGCGGCCCGTGCCCAGGAGGGCCCACCGGGACCCCTCCACCACCGCATTCATGGGGTTGAACTGGTAGAGCCAAACCGCCCAGCCCGGGACCCGGTCCGTCAGGAGGGACGCGCTATAGGCCACCGGCGTACCGTAGAACCAAAACTGGATCAGATACCGGACCGCGTTGGAGGTGTCCCGAAAGTGGGCGTGGAGCGGGCCGAGGAGGAGGCCCACCCCAAGAGCCAAGATCATGGACAACAACAGGAAGATCGGGAGCAGGAAGATCCGGGGCGAAAAGTCGAAGCCATATGCGAGCATCATCAGGAGGAGGATTCCGAAAGACAGGGCAAAATCAACCAGGGCGGTGAGGACCTCCGCCGTGGGGAGCACCAGCCTCGGGAAGTAGACCTTGGATATGATGTGGTGATAGGAGACCAGGCACCCCATTCCCCTGTCCACGCCCGTGGCGAACAGCTCCCATGGGAGCAGCGCAGCGTAGGTAAACAGGGGATAAGGCACGCCCTCCGAGGGGAGCCCCGCCAGATTCCCCAGAAGAACGCTGAACACCGCCATCCGCATGAGCGGGTTGATGACAAACCAGATAGGACCCAGGAAGGTCTGCCGATATCGCTGGGTGACGTTGCGCCAGATCAGGACCCAGAGCACCGCCCGGTTGTCCCAGAGTTCACCGAAATCCGGAACCGGGAACCGGGCCGGTGGCCGTACGACCACCACACTCCTGGCGCCGAGGTGAGACATGGTCAACCCGGACCCTCTTCCCTGCGGATGTGAAAGTACGTCTGGGACCACTCTTCCAACTCCGGACGGTCGTTGGCCCAGGCCCAGCACCCGCTCTCATCAAGGACCAAATCCTTGGCGGGATCGAAATTGCACTTTTTCAATACGTCCAGGCGCTGATCGTAGAGACGATCGTCCTGGCTTCCGTGCCACAGGTGGAGGAGACGGCCGGGCACGTAGTACACGCTGCCCCGGATGTCCTCGAAAAAGGGTCGTCCCCAAGCTTCCATGTGCCGGAGCATCCACTTGGTGAGGCGATGCCGCTGCCAATGATCGCCATTCCAGAAATCCGCATTGCCGTACATGGCATGTGCCATGACAAAGTCGCCGTTGCCCAGGATCTGGGCATCATAGAAACCGTGGCGTTCGATGATGTCCCGGCGAATGGCCCAGGCGAAGCCCAGGTGCCCGTGGAGATGGTATTTCTGGAAGGCCTCTCTCCAGTCGCGGGTCCGGGTCATTTTGAAGCCCATGCCGGGCATCCACCCACCGTCTTTGGGTGCCTGGTTGGACCTCCAACGGAAAGAGGGACGCCGTTTCCCCCTCCGAAGCCAGTGGGCCGTCTGGAAGGGTTGGACAACGCAATATTCCTCTAACAGACGAGCCGTTTCCCGGACCCAGTCGTTGTTTTCGAAGATCACGTCGGCGTCCACCCATGCCACCTTGTCACACTCCGGCGGGAGGTGCTCCAGGGCGAGGTTAAGGAGTCGCTCCTTCTGCCACAGAACCGTGGAGGTGCGCCGGCGAACCAACCGGTCGCAGAGCTCCTCCGGCACCTCGAATTCGGCGTCTCCGAAAGCGCATTCGATGACGAGAAGGGGGAGCCCCTGCCTCCTGATATTCTCGGAGAAGACCCTGAAGTTCTCCAGCTTGTTCCTGTAACCCGCAGGATTGAACAGGGACACGATCCCCCAC
>JBDHGR010000051.1:0-13944 GCA_039589815.1 Gemmatimonadota bacterium
TCAACGGCGTAGGGGACAACCCCATCTTCCTTCCGGAGGACGACGAGGTGCTTACCGGGGCGAACTTCCAGGGTACTCCGGTTTCCATGCCCCTTGATATGGTCGGGGCCGGGATCACCATGATCTCGGTCCTGTCGGAACGCCGCCCTCAAAACCCGGAAAATCCTGATTAACGCTTCAGGCGTCCTGGGGATCGAGCTCATGGCGGCCGCACAGGCCCTGGACTTTCGGGATTTCGGGGTCGGGAGAGGAACAAAAGCCGCTCACGCAGCAGTCCGCAGCGTGGTGGATTTCCTCGACGAGGATCGCCCCCTCTTCCCCGACCACAACGCCATGTCGGCAGCGGTGAAGGAGGGCGTCGTCCTGGAAGCCGTGGAGGAGGAGGTGGGGGCTTTGGAGAGTTCCTGGGAAGGACCAAAAAGGGAGAACAACCGATGAGATCGAGCCGGCCTACTCTGCTTTCCCACACCTCGCTGTTCCCCCTGGCCTCAATTCTGGCGCTTTCGCTCCTCCCCTGGGTGGGGCCCGGAGAACTTCACGCTCAATCTGGGCAGATCCCCTCCCCCGAGTCGGTTTTGGGTTTCAAGCCCGGTGACGATTTCAAGCTGGCCACTTATGAAGAGTCCATAGAGTACTTCCAGGCGCTGGACCAGGCTTCGGACCACATCAACCTCCTAGACGTGGGGCGAACCTCCGAGGGCCGGACGTTCTACATGGCCCTTCTGTCTTCCCCGGAGAACCTGGCCCAGGTGGACCACTTCCGTGAGATCTCCTATCAGCTGGCCCACCCGGAGGGGCTGTCGGATGCTGAGGCCGAAGCCCTGGCCAGAGAGGGGAAAGCCATCGTTCACATCGATGGAGCAGTCCACGCCTCCGAGTCGGCAGCCCATCAACACACCATCCAATTGGCTTATGATCTCCTTACGGGGAGAGACGATCCGGAGGTCCAGGCCATTTTCGATAACGTAATCTTCATGTTGTGGCCCACGTTGAACCCCGATGGCCAGACCAAGGTCGCGGAGTGGTACCTGTCCAACGTCGGGACGCCATACGAGACGTCGTCCATGCCGGAGCTGTATCAGAAGTACGTGGGGCATGACAACAACAGGGACGCATACATGCTCAACATGGTGGAATCCCGGGTTATCGGGCGGACCTGGCGGGAGTGGGAACCCCAGATCGTATTTGTACATCACCAGTCCGCGCCTTTCCCGACCCGGATTTGGCTCCCCCCTTTCGATGAACCCGTTGGAAACCGCGTGCACCCGCTGATGGCCCGGACCGTGAACACCCTCGGGATGCTCATGGCACAGGCTCTGGAGGAACGGGGTCAGGTCGGAGCCACCCACATGGGTGTCTTCGACGCCTGGTATCCGGGGTACATCGACTACCTGCCGATGCTCCAGAACGCGGCGGCCTTTTGGACGGAAACGGCGGGGGGCTCTGCCACCCCTCGCTTCTATGCTCCCGCTGAAGTGATGGCCGGCGGCCGGGACCTCCGTCCCCAGTCGCTTTACTCCAGTCCCTGGCCTGGAGGGTGGTGGCGGTTGAGGGACGCCGTGGAGTACATGGAGACGGCGTCCATCGCTGTGTTGGATTTTGCGGCGAAGTTCAAGACCGATTTGCTGTACAACCGCTACCAGGCCGGCCGGGACGCGATCCAGAAGTACTCCATGGGACCCCCCTATGCCTACTTCATCCCCCAGAACCAGAGGGATCCGGTGGCCCCCGCTGAGCTCCTGAGACGTCTTGCCTTCAACGGCGTCCGGGTATACCAGCTGGCCAGCCCAGTAACCCTCCAGGGAGTCACCCACCAACCCGGGACCTGGGTGATTCCCATGGATCAGGAATTCGCCGAGTTGGTCCGCACGCTCTTCGAGGCTCAGGACTATCCGGACCTCCGGGAATACGAGGGTGGGCCGCCAAAAAGGCCATACGACGTTTCCGGGTGGACACTCCCATACCAGTTCGGGGTTGAGGTCGTCGAAGCCTCGGAGCCGCTCACCCCTGAGATCAGGAGTGCGCTTGACCCGGTCCGGGGTGAGGTTCTGGACTGGAAATCAACGGACGAGATGGCCCCGGATGCTGACGCAGCGTCCTTTGACAGTCCCCCCGGTCTGGGCTTCGATAGCGACACGGTGGCGGCCGGGATCGTCCCCCCCTCCGGCATCATCCGGGGCGGAGGCTCGACGTTCTCCGTCAGCCCTGCCCAAAACAACGCATTCCTGGCGGTGAATCGGGCATGGGACCTGGGTGCCACAGTCCGTTTTGACGATGGCGTGGCCGTGGATGGGGACCCCGACTCAGGCGGCCGGTTCGTGATCGGTGGCATGAGCGGATCTGCCGTGCAGAGCCTGGTTCGAGATCTACATCTCCGCGCAGAAGGGGGAGGAGCCAGTGGAGGTCCTCTTGCCCGCCCGAGGATCGGCCTTTTCCGCCCCTGGCAAGCCAGCATGGACGAAGGGTGGACCCGATGGTTGATGGAAAGGTACGGGTTCGATCTGGTGAGTTTGAGAAACGCAGACGTAAAGGCTGGAGCCTTGGGAGACCGTATGGACGTGATCATCCTGGCCGACTACGGGGCTAGAACGATCCTACAGGGTCACAGGCAAGGTTCTGTTCCACCCAGGTTTGCCGGCGGAATCGGCGATGAGGGGGTGAGAGCCCTCGAGGAGTTTGTCTCGAACGGAGGTACCCTGGTTTGCCTGAACGGGAGCAGCCAGTTCGCCATTGACGAGCTCGGCCTCCCGGTTAGGAACGTCGCGGCTGGCCTGGGGGGCGACGAGTTCTCCATCAGCGGTTCCGTGCTGGAGATCCTCACGGACCCCGCCCACCCCGTCATGGCCGGGATGCCGTCCAGGGCACCAGTGTTCTTCTCGCGTAGCCCGGTGTTCACTACGACAGACGGCTTTGACGGAGTGGCCCTGGCGAAACATGTGGATTCCGGGTCGCCACTCCTCTCCGGTTTTCTCCTGGGAGAGGAACACCTCCATGGGTATGCGGCCGCTCTGGACGTTCATCACGGCAAGGGTCACGTAATCCTCTTCGGCTTCAAACCCCAATGGCGGGGCCAACCCTTCGGGAGCTTTCGAACACTCTTCAACGCCGCCCTGTTTCACGGGCCACACGCCGACGAGGCTGGAGGAGCACCGGGCTTCTGGGCTCCACCTCTGAAGGAAGGCGGCTGAGCCCGGTTGCTGTTCAGGAGCCACCGTTCTACCGTGTCGCCATAATCATCTTCCCCCTCAACCGTCGAAAATGAGTCGCCGCCTTGTGGCCGAGGGAAGGCATTCCCCGTGAACACCGGAAGCCAAACACCCCCCATTCGCCTCCGATCTGAGCCTGGAGGCGTCGAAGGCATTGACCTGACCTTCACTGGCCCGTTCCGACTTGGACGGGACTCCGAATGCGAGGTGCAGGTCCAGTCCTCCCAGGTGAGCCGGTTTCACGCTGAAGCGACTCCCCATGCCGGGGCCTGGTGGGTTCGGGACCTGGGAAGCACCAACGGCCTCTTTTTGAACGAACAGCCGGTGGAACAGTCTCAGCTCCAGAACGGTGACCGGCTTCGGTTGGGAAGACAGGGACCGATCCTCCTCATTGATCTGGCTCCCATCCCGGGGGAAGCCTGGCCGGGGGCGCACCATCATCAACACCTGGCCGACCCCGCCGGAGCGCCTTCCACCATCCAAGGGCCGACACCGGATGCCGGACCCGCTCCCTACATTCCGGCCGACGGAGGGGCCGGGGGGACCCCGGAGCTTTCCCTCTCGCAAATCGAGGACAAATACCTGAACCCCAGCTCGGACCAGCCCGCTGGCCAACACACCCGGATGATCCGGGTAGCCTACGACAGGATCAGAAAGAAACAGAAAAAGAGGAGCACCTTGATCCTCGGCGCCGTTCTGGTTTTGTTGGCAACCTCGGTCACCTACGCTGTTTATCAGAGGCGCAGGGTACAGGTGTTGGACAGAAGGGCCGCCGAGGTATTTCGGACCATAAAGTCCTACGAGGTCCAGTTGGTGAGTCTTCGGCAACTGGCGGAAGGTTCAGAATCTCCCGAATTGGTGGAGCAGCTCGCCCGGATCGACTCCCTTCGACAGGAGGTCATGGCCGACTACGACGGATACGTCCAGGACCGGGGCTTATACCGAAGGTTGGGCTCCCCGGAAGAAGCTCTCATCTTTCGCACGGCCCGGCTTTTTGGGGAAAGTGAGTTTGCCGTCAGCGGGGGCTTCGTGCAGGCCGTGCTGGAAGAAATCGAAGGGTATTGGCTGTCCCCTGGTGGGCGGAGCCGGTTCGAGGACGCGGTGGAACGAGCGGATCAGAATGGTTATACGGGAAGAATCGTCGATGCCATGCGGAGCCAGGGCGTAGCCCCCGAGTTCTTCTACTTGGCCCTTCAGGAGAGCGACTTCAAGGCTGACGCAGTCGGCCCGGACACACGCTGGGGACGGGCGAAAGGCATGTGGCAGTTCATCCCCTCCACTGCCGAGCGGTATGGTCTCGACCCGGGCGCTCTGAGCGGAACAGCCCAACGCGATCCGGCCGATGATCGACAGGATTTCTCCCTCGCTTCGGAAGCCGCGGCCCGCTACCTGCGGGATCTTCACGGAGTCCTTACCCAGGCTTCGGGGTTGTTGGTGATGGCAGCCTACAACTGGGGCGAGCACAGAGTCGCCCCACGCCTGGAGAGTCTACCTACCCCCCGCGACGTCTTTCAGGCCGAGTTTGCCGAGGTCCCCACAGACCCCAGTTCCCGGAACTACTGGACCTTCCTTCGGGAGTACGGAGATCGTATGCCCGAACAGACAAAGGATTACGTGCTCAAGATTTTTTCGGCCGCCGTCATTGGCCAAGATCCGCGGCACTTCGGCTTTGGTTTCGACAACCCGCTTGAGCCGTTTGTGAACTAGGTGCGTTACCGGGGCTTGCCCCACCGCGGGGACACGCCGCTTCCGTCTGAAAAGCCAAGCTTGCACATCGAAGCCCAAGGAACATCTTTGGAGTCAGGAGACCGGCTCTCTGAAACACCTCCGGGCACGGGACCATTCTCGTGCCTGGGGCCTGAACGCCTGGAGGTCACACCATGAAATGCGGCATTCCCCTTCGATTCTCCCTTCCCTCCTTCCTCTCCCTTTTCCTGCTGGCTATTGGATGCGCTTCTGGCGCCTCCCAGTCGGGGGTCCCCGGGGACATGCGGCCAGGCGGTGACGGTAACCGAACCGGAGACCCAGCGGCCCTTCCTGTGGCCCAGGAACAGGAAACCCAGAATCTGCCGGGAGTAGCGGTCTGGCCTTTCTCCAACGGCGGGTCCTTCGGTTCCGACCCCTGGGACTACGAGGCTCTGGGCATCGGGCTCCAACAGATGTTGATCACCGAGCTCTCCCTGAATTCCGGCCTCCGCCTGGTGGAACGGAGTCGAATTAGGGAGATCATCGAGGAGTTGGAGTTGGGCCAATCCGGATACGTCGATCCTGAGACCACGGCCAATGTCGGACGGCTGGTACAGGCCAGGTACATGATCGTGGGTAGCTTCATCGACGCCAACGGCACCGTCCGCCTGGACGCCAGGATCGATGACGTGGAAACAGGGGAGATCCTTGTGGAAACCGCCGCGAAGGTTCAGGACGACAGGGAGAAGCTCCTGGACATGGTCGTGGAACTGGGGATCAAGATCGTCGAATCCGCAGACCTCCCGCCGCTACCGGAACTGGTGGTGCAGGAACGACAGGCTCTAGACTACCCGGCAGAGGCCATACAGCTGTATTCCCGAGCTTTGAGACGTGAGGAACGGGGCGACATGGAGGGCATGGTGGAGCTTCTCCGGCAGTTGACCACCGATTTCCCCCAGCACATTGAAGGCCGGCAGATGCTGGAGCAGTACGGAGTCCGAGCCCCCGGTGCTCCCAAGACCTCCTCCTGGAGGACTCCATGATCCGAAAGATATGCACCGGAAGAGGCTTGTTGACCTGGTCCATTCTCGCCGTCTCCGGATGCGCGACGGCTGGCCCGAGGCCGGTGCGGACGGATGACATTCCGGTGCTCCAGGAAAGAATCGGCCGGAACCCCGACGACGGAAACCTCCACCTTCTCCTGGCGGCCGCCCTGGCATCGGCCAACCAATGCGATGACGCAGTTATCGCTGCCCGGCGCGGGAGGACCCTCCTCCCCGACGATCCCACCGGGCCCATCATTATTGGACAGTGCCTGGAGGACGCCGGCGAGTACGATGCGGCTCTGAACCTCTACGCGGAGTTTCTGTTCGAACACGGGGACGCTCCTGGTGCCCAGGGGGTGGAAGGAAGGAGGGTGGTGGCCCTTCAACTCAAGGCCAGGGCCGCGGCTCGAGAAGCGGTCCAGAACGAGCAGGGCCTCCCGCCAGCCGAACCTGAAACCGTGGGGGTACTTCCGTTCATCGTGGACGGCGACCCCAGCTACCAGGCTCTGTCGGTGGGCCTGGCCCACATGCTCACCACCGACCTGGCTCTACTCCGGCGATTCCCCCTGGTGGAACGGGTTCAACTCGACGCCCTTCTTCAGGAACTGGACTTGGCCCCCGAACTCATCGACCCGGCCACTGCTGCCCGAACCGGCCGCCTCATGCGGGCCTCACGAATGGTGTTGGGAACGGTGAGCGTGCCCCGGGACGCCCGGACCCAACTGGGAAGCAGTATCGTTCTGGAAACCGGAGAACTGGTCGAGCCCTCTTCCACCGAGGGAGAGTTGGACGACATCCTCTCCCTCGAAAAAGATCTCGCTCTCGACATCGCTGAGAGCCTGGGGTATCAGCTCAGCGAGGCGGAGCGGCAGCGGATCATGGAAAACCAGCCCGGCAGCCTGGCTGCTTTCCTCGCGTTCTCCAGAGGCCTGCTCTCCGAGAGCCTAGGGGATTTCGAGGCGGCCGCTGCCTTCTATGGTGAGGCAGTGAGGGCCGACCCGCAGTATGCGGAGGCTCAAGTCAAGTTGAGGGCCGCAACCGGAGTCGGAATGGGTCAGGCCCAGGTCGCCGGCCTGACATACACAGCGGAAGCGGGCCCCCGGACCTCAACCGGCTTCGACGCGGTGGCGAACACGATGGCCAGCTCGATCCTGGACATCGCTTCCCATCAACCTGAGAGGGCGACCATAGACGCCGGTACTGGCACCACGGTCATCGACCTCGTTCCTGAGGACACGCAGATTCTTCCGCTCCTCGAGGCCGTCATCACCATCATAATCACGATCTCACGATGATGCGCTCAACGGTAGTCTCCATCGCTCTGTTTTCCCTGGTCATGCCGGCGTCCGGCCAAATGCAGGTCGGAGGGAATGCGGCTTTCCTTTACGAGACGTACAGCTTCGAATCGGGTCTGGCCTACACCGACGTGTCGGAGCTCACCATCCCACTAACCTTCTCGACCTACTTTGGGAACAGGGCTCTGTTCACCCTCTCCACCGGGGCGACTCGGGTGAGCCTGACCGGGGATCCATCGGCGGGGCTCGAGAATCAGGAGGTCTCGGGAATCATCGACACGGAAGCTCGGCTGGTCCTTGAACTGGTCCCGGACCGCGTGAGTTTCCTGACCACGGCGGTGGCACCCACTGGAATGGAAGCGCTGCATGTCGATGAAGAGGCGGTCCTCACCGCCCTCTCCAGCCAGGTCATCGGATTCTCCACGACCCGGCTGGGAGGTGGCGGCCGGGCCGGAGCCGGATTCGTTGGAGCCTTCCCGGTGGGGGAAATGGCTCTGGGGTTGGCCGGTACCTACACCCATTCGCTCTCTTACAGCCCGTTGGTTGGCCAATCCAGTGAGTGGAAGCCCGGAGGTGAAATCAGGATCAGGGCAGGCTTGGAAGGCACAGTGGCCCCACAGAGTTACCTGCGGGTGGCTGCCATTTTCGCCGCCCGGCAGGCGGATCAGTTGGACGGGAACCAACAGGGGGAGGTGGGAAACCAGGTCCACGTGTATGCTTCCCTGAACCAGGGTTTCGAATCCTCCGCCCTGACCCTGTACATGTTCGATTCTTACCGATCCGCTCCCCAGATCGAGTCCACTTCCATCGGCGCGGTGCTGCTACCCAAGGGCAACCTCCTGGCCCTGGGTGCAAAGCTGGAGATTCCCGTAGCCCGGGAAACCAGGCTCATCCCGAAGGCCGAGTTTCGCCGACTGACGGAAGCACCCAGGGACGAGACGGGAGGCGGGAGCCTGGAAGCGGCCGGCTCGACGTTCAGGCTGGGAGCCGACCTGAAGCACCCACTCAACCAGAATCTGGCCCTTGTAGTTGAAGCGAATGCTTTATTCGGAAACGTCGGGGCCGGGAATGGCGCCACCGTAGGGGTCTCGGGCTTTAGAGGGGGGCTCCACCTGGAGTTTCGCCGTTAGGAACCCCGCGTGGGGTTGAGAAGGGGTAGCGGGGCCACACGGTTGGCCCGGTCGCCCCGCCTCAGGAATTGCCTCTCAGGAACGCCAAAGCCCTCACGGCCGGAACCGCGAAAAGGGTCCGCTCCCCATTCACCACTCTTCCCCCGAAGAGCACCCCCACCACCTTTCCCTCTCCGTCGAATACGGGGCTCCCACTGGACCCCTCCACCCCATAACCGTTCACCTCCAGGACATCCGGCCCGACCGCTTTCACGATCCCAGCCGTAAGGGTGGTCAGGGCAACGACCCCTCCCGTCTCCCCCGATGGCTCCGCACCTCCCAGGGGAAACCCGATGACTCCGACTCCTTGCCCTGGTTGGATGGAGGCCGGTTGATCGTTGAACCCCGACACCGTCGGAACCTCGCCAACGATGTTGTCGATCTTCAACAGGGCGAGATCAACGGAGATGGAGGTCGCCAGAACCCTGGCAGGCCAAACCTGCCGAGAGTCGGCGAATTGGACGGCGATCCGTCGGGGCCGACGGTTCCCCGAAGTCCCGGTCACGACATGACGGTTTGTCATGAGGGTGGCATCCGATCGCACGGAGAAAGCCGTCGCGGTGATGATCTCCTCACCGAAGTCCACGAAGACCTTCGCCACCGCCTGCCGATTCCCGGCTTCTATAGCATCATAGTCCAGGTTGGCCGCCAGCTGATGCCGGAGCAGGGCCGTTTGAGCTTCCTGGAGCTGGACCCGAAGGGCCCGGATCTCATCTGAATCCCCAGACTCCTGAGCCGTCCCCAGGTCCGTGCGTACCGTCTCCAGATTCTCCCGAGACTCCAAAAGGGCATCATGAAGCCCCTGAATTCGACCCTGCAGAGCTCCCGCCGTCTCGGCGCTTGCCTCCAGGATGCTGTCGATCCTTTCCTGCATGGCCATGACCTGATTCCGGTAGCGGCGACCCTCCCAAAGGAAGTAGGCGGCGGTTGCGACGGCTATCAGCAGAACCACCGTTAGGAGGCCCAACGGACCCCAAGCTCTGTGGGGTTTTCCTCTGGTCCCCGCCCCCGCCGTTGGACCCTCCTGGAACCTGGGGACTCCTTGGGATGGGGGAAGCTCCTGGGGTTCGGGGGCCCCCTGGGCCGGGGGAACCTCTAGTGGTTCGGGGATCGCGTGACGCTGTGTGGGTTCTGGGGGAGGGAGCACCTCCACCGGATCAGCCACAATCCGAAAAGTCAGCAGAGGGCCGCCTTCTCCCAACTGGATCTGGTCCTGGTCCAGTAAGCGCACTGGAACCGAGATCCTATTCCCATTTACGAAGGTGCCATTGAGGCTACCCAGGTCCTGGATGAACCATCCATCCTCGTCGGAGTTGATGGCTGCATGCCGACCTGAGACATGAAGATCTTGCTGGGGATCGAAACGAAGGCCCACACCCTCGTTTCGACCCAGGGAGATTCCCCCGTACGGGAGGGTGACCTGCTTCCCCGCAATAAACCCCGTCAGGACCGTCAGCTGCGCGCTAACCATTTTGTTTTGGGGGCCCTCCTCATGACTCCCTTAACCCCGGGCCGTCCAAACGAGCCACGATGACCGTCACGTTATCGGGTCCGCCCCGGGAGTTGGCCAACTCCACCAGGTCCTCACAGGCAACCGCTGGATCCTGGCAGCCGTCAACGGTATCCCGGATCTCTCCTTCCTGAACCACTCCGGACAATCCATCTGAACAGAGGACCAGTGCATCCCCCCGCCGGGCTTTTCGCTGTGCGAATACAACGTCCACCGAGGGACGCGGCCCCAGGGCTTGCAGTATGATGTTCTTCCCGGGGCTCATTTCGGCATCGGCCTCCGTCATCTGCCCCTCATCCACCAAATGTCGGGCCAGAGATTGGTCTTTGGTGACTTGCTCGATCTCGCCATCCCGGATGAGATATGCCCTGGAATCTCCTACCTGTGCAAAGGTCAGGTCTTTCCCAAGGACGCCCACGGCGGTCAGGGTGGTTCCCATGCCCTGGAGGTCTGGCTCGGCCAGAGCCATCCGGTGAATACCCTGGTTTGCGTCCTGAATCGCGTCCTCCAGGGCAGAGTTGAACGACCTGAGATCCGTCCGCCTGTCCTGTACCCAGCTCGTGACCATCCGGTCGAAGATTACCTGGGTTGCCATCTGGCTGGCCACCTCCCCGGCCGAAGCGCCACCCATCCCATCCGCCACGACAAAAATGGACCCCTTCTCTCCCAGGGTGTGCTCGCGAACCTTTGGAGTGAGGGCCGGGTTAGGGGGGAAAGGTCAACGACCAGGTAACAATCCTCGTTGTGTTCTCTGGTTCGCCCTACATCCGTCTTGGCGAAGAGGGAAATGCGAACCGTTCGGTCACCGAATCCCAGGATGTTCATCCTACCCCTCCGCCGCATGCCGCCCGGGCGACTCTGTAGGCATCACTTTCGGGGTCAAGCCGAACCGCCCGGTCCAACCAAAGGATGGCAGACTGGCTGCAACCCTCCAAGTTCACGGTGTTAAGGCCGATGAGCCACGCCGCGTAGGCTCTCTCTTCATCGTTCAGAGCCGCGCCCCGATTCCAACATTCCAAGGCTGCGGCTCGCAACTCTTGCCGGGACGCACCGGGATCGTCCATGGCCCCCTCGAGACGGTCCAACTCGTCCATGACCGGATCGGGGCAGGCCAGCGCTCGAGGTTGACTCGGCGGGGGGGGTTCAGGAGAAGCTCCGACTTCCACGGTGGCCTGGTTCCATACATCGGCGGCTTCAGCGCGAATTACAGCGGTGCCGGGAGTCCGGGCCCGTACAAGTCCCCCGGCATCCACCTCCGCCACATTGGGGGCACTGGAGGTCCATTCGAGCCCCGGATCCAAAATGAGGTTGTCCTGGGCGTCCGTTACGCTTACGCCAAGCTGTCCTCCTTCTCCGGGGACAAGTCGGAGAGAGGGTGGAACCAGGGTCAAGCGGGCTGGTGGGCCCGGCGTCACCTGGATACTGACTCGCACCGTGTCCCCATCCAGGATCGCCATGACCGAAGTGGCTCCAGCCCTTCCTCCAATCACCATCCCGGGGGGACCGATCCTAACCACCTCCGGGTCCTGACTGACCCAGCGAATCTCCGGGAAACCACCCCCCTCCTCAACGCCTTCACCAGATGGCACCAGACCCAACGTGTCTCCGGAGGCGAGGAAAGCCGAGGCAGGGCTCACCGAAAAGGCACCACCCTCTGAAGAGGACCCCCCACTAAAAAGGTTCCCACCGCCGAATGCGAGGAAAAGGACCACGAAAAGGGCCAGCACGCCCCCGGCTCCGCCCCACATCACCACCGGGGATTTCCAGGGGAACCCTCCTCCAGGCGGAGGCGGTTCCGATGAGGGCGACGGGGCGATCTCAGGTTCCTCGAGAGGAACCGCCGCAGGTTTGTGGGGGGGCGGCACGAGCTCCGGAAGCGGCCGGGGTGGAACCGGCTCCGAACGTGGCGGCGAAGCCACAGGAGCCGAAGCCGCTTGAGCTCCTAGGTCCGGCGGAAGATCGGACAATGGTATCCTGACCGTCTCCGCGAGCTCCGGGACCAGACCCACGAAGGCAGCGGAGAAATCGGCCGGCGACGAAAAACGCTTGTCGGGATCCCTCTCCAGAGCTCGGTCCACCACGGCCTGAAGCCCCCGAGGATAGCTCATGCCAGGCCTGGTCTGGTCCAAGGTCGGAGGCCGAACACCCGGATCAAGGATCATGGAGAAGAGCTCGGCCTGGTTGGTGGCCTCGAAGGGGCGACGACCCGTCAGGATTTCATAGAGCACGACGCCCAAGGCGTAGACGTCGCTTCGTTTCTCCGGTTTGCCCCGGAGAAGCTCGGGGCTCGCATAATGCACCGTGGCAGCGACAAAACCGGGTTCAGTGAGATCCTGGCCCGCACCACCACCCACAGCTTTGGCAATTCCGAAATCCACGATTTTGACCCGTTCGGGCTGACCGGAATCCCTCGTGACGATGATGTTCGTGGGCTTGATGTCCCGATGGACGATGTCCTGGGAATGGATCGCAGTGAGGGCCTCCCCTACTTCCTTCACCACCAAACCGGCCCGACCCAACTCAAGGATGCCACCCCTCTCCTCCTGGATCTCCCGGAGGGTGGGGCCCCTCACCAGCTCCATAGCGATGAGCGTGAGGGCCGTGGAGGACTCCGGGTCGTAGGCCTCGACATAGTTGTAGATTCTGCAGACGTTCGGATGATCGACCCGGTTGGCCGTGACGGCCTCCCGCCGCAGCCGCTCTCTGTCGACAAGAAGATCCCGATTGAGGATTTTGACGGCGTCCAACTGGTTCTCGGTGATGTTGTCCAGGGCCAGGTAGACCGTCCCCATCCCCCCCTTTCCGATCCCACCCAGGATCCGGTACCCGCTGATGATCTTCCCTGCTAGGCCTCGATCATCACGGAGATCGACCTGTGGGACGCCGGCTTCACACCGGGTGGTGTGCTGGTCCCAGGGCCTGCCGCAAAACGGACATGCGTTCACGCGCAGCCTCACAAAACGGGGTTCGGGGTCACCGGAAGCGGGGAGCCCGCACGCGTTGGACTTCGAACCTGACCTGGCCGGCCCGACGTCGTACGGCCACCACCTGAACCGGAAACACGTCGGATTCGAGGGCCCCGGGACTTTCGATCACTCTGTACATGACAACCAGTTCCTCACCCCTGTTCTCCAGTCGATCGATCTGGATTCGATCTCCCGGATCCATCCGGCCCCCGTTCACCATGACCAGCATCCTGGAGCCGAAGTCCACCGCCGGCGGGTCTGATTGCCCACCGGTGATCTGACTCCACATCTGCCGCCAAGTGGCGTCGTTCCGGATTACCATCTCGGTCACCTCCGTGAGCCGGGACTCGTCACTGTAATAGACCTGGTCTTGAGGAACGACGTTGATGGGCCGCGGCAGATTCTTCCCGCACGAAAGGAAGAAAAGGCCCATGGAGAAAAGGAGAAGTCGGGACGTTCTTTTGGGAATCATGGGTCAATCCACGTCCGAGTCAGAAATCGATTCAGAATCCGCCCGCCCAGGCCCTACCGACTGCCAGCGATGCGGGGCACACACTGCATATCTCTCAAGAGGGCGGAGCTGAAGACGGGTGGAAGCCGCCCTAGATCCACCACCGCCGCCACCGTTCTCTGGGTACCACCCACCTGCCACCGAATGATGTGGGGCTCACCAGGGCTCCTCCACCCACTAGCCCCTGCAAAGAGATGGAATGCCGCCCAGGGCCCGCGGAAGGGACCGGCGATCCGAACGTTCTGTCCGTCCACCCGGGCTGCCAGATCAACCTCCGAGCTGGAATTCCCATCCCATCTCATGACCAGGGTCCTGCAGTCCAGCTCTGTGCAGATGGATTGCCGGCCATCCACCTGGAGGGTAATGGACTCGATGCCACCGGAACTCTCGGAGAGTGAAGGTCGGACCGAGAACTCCACGCCGGGTGTCTGCGCACCCTCTGCAAAGATGGATTCCGAGAACCGCCGGGCCTGCCCATAGAAGCTCAGGAAGGCCGAACTGATCGGAACCGAGGACCCAGCGCGTTGGCGATAAACGGGGCCACTGCGCTCAATG